>DBGEDL010000047.1:0-22593 GCA_048375035.1 Collinsella sp. | reverse complement strand
ATTTTGCCCACGTTTTATAGAGAAATGACGTGATTTGGAGTGAATTGGAGTGAATTGGGAAAGTCTGAAAACCGTTGGAGAATAAAGGAAAACCGCCATTTCTGGCGGTTTCCAAAAGTGCCTCCAGCGGGACTCGAACCCACCGGCGAAAAGACTCAGACACCAACCGTTTCAACGGTTCCATCGACACCTTGCGTCACGTTTGCCCACATTTTGCCCACATTCCGCGAAAAAAGCAAACCACCCATCCTCTCCGACAACTCGTCCAGATCATCATCGAAGAGATCGGCGTAAACGTCCAATGTCATGGCGGCGCTCTTGTGCCCCAGCTGCCTTTGCACGGTCTTGACGTTAGCGCCGGACTGCACCATGAGACTAGCGGCCGTATGGCGCAGATCGTGAATCGTCATGTGGCCACGCTCCACGCCCGCGCGGCGAAGCGCCACCGCGAACCACCCATCGCTTCGCGTCGGATTCCAGCCATTCCCCATCGGCTCGTCCAAAGGCTCGCCGGGAGCGGTGAAAAGAAAATCGGACGGCCTGCGCCCCTCGCATTGCCTGGCGAGCAGTGGACGCAACACCAGGGGAAACATCACCGAACGTCCATCATGGGTTTTCGGGTCGGTCTCCACCATCCTGCTGGAAAGACGCGTGATGCTCCTATATATATGCAGCCGACAGCGTTGCAGATCGACATCCTCGACACGGAGCGCCACAAGCTCACCCCACCTCATGCCGCACAGGCCCAAGGTCAGCACGATCGGCTCACGCCACCCGCACTGCATCGCCACACGAGACAATTCGTCAGCCGAGAGATAGACGTGCTTCCGCACCTGCTTGCGCGGCAGCTCGATGCCGTCGCATGGATTGTCGTGGATGCACCGATCGGCCTTTGCCCTCTCCATGAGGCTGCGAAGCAGATTCTCGGCGCGAATCGTCACCGACGCACTGCGTCGTCCTGCCAGATCGGTGACCCACCGCTGCACTTCGTCGCGCGTGATTGACTGCATCTCCCTCATGCCCCACTGCGGCTCCACATGCACTCGCCAAGCGTCTTCCAGCGACTTGATGTAGCTTGGCTTCGCCTTGGTCTTCTTGGCGGCCAGCCACGGCTCCCAGAAGTCCTCCACGAGCCTGCGCCCGGCTTGCGGGTCGATGTATGCTCCGACGTTTTTCGCCGTGGTGACATTGGCGGCGCCCCACGCGTCGGCGTCCATCTTGCGCTTGAAGCCACGCCTTCCGGTGGACGAACCGTCCGGCTTACGGTAGCGCACCTCGTATCTTTTTCCGTCTTTGGTGGCGTATTGTCTGATTGTGTAGGCCATGCTCGCCCCTTCGTTTGCGTGGCATCAAGTCTATCAATCCGTTGATTTTTTCTCTGTTTTTTGTGTTTCGGCTTGCAATACTTTACATACTTTGTTATAATAGTTATGTCAACGGAAAGGAGGTGAGCATGAAATGGACGGACATCGTGACCGCCATCAGCTCGGTGGTGAGCAACATCATCGCACTGGCGGCGCTCATCATCTCGATACGGCGCCGACCACGCCATAAGAGATGACGAAAGGGTTCCGAGCAGACCTAGTGCCCGGAACCCCGGTTCCATCCTATTTCATGGCCATCATGAAAACAAGCACCATATTCGCCGTCTGCGGCATCACATGCGGCCTGCTGTCGGCCATGCTCGGCTTCGCTGGAAAACCATGGCAGGCCGGACTGTTCGGACTCGCGGCCGGCATCTGGAGCCTTGCCACGCTCGCCATGGACAGACGGGGCGGCAAGGATGACTGAACGCTATCTGAGCATGACCGAGGTGGCCGAACGCCTCGGAATCACCAAAGGCGCACTGGCACGCTACAGGCTGCCCGACCCGGACGTGGTTGTCGGCAAGGCCAGAGGCTGGCGCGAGGACACCATCGACCAATGGAACGCACAACGCCCCGGCCGCGGTGTCGGCGGAGGAAGGCCACGCAAACACGCCGAATAACAAGAAAAAGCCCCTCCCCCAGCAATGCTGAGAGAGGGGCAATGTTTAACCGAGTTTTCCGATGATCCGCTTCTCGTTTTCGCTGAGCGGCCATATGGTCACGTCCTCCGCGGCCTTCAGTTCCGCGGCCTTCAGTTCCGCGGCCTTCAGTTCCGCGGCCTTCAGTTCTGCGGCCTTTAGTTCTGCGGCCTTGGCTGCGCTCAGGAGATAGCCGCCGCCGTAGATGGCCTTCTTCACGGCCTTCTGCGAGTCGAGAGCCCTCGTGAACGCAACGTCTGAAGCCTTGACGCGGAACTCGACCTGCTTGCCGATCTTCCCGAGCCTGCTCACGGTAAGCAGTTCACGCGGATACGCGTATTTCGGCGGATGCCTGCGCTGCTCTTTCCTGACGCGCTTAACGGTCTCGTCTATCGCGTTGGCCAAGTCCGGCGCGGTGCGGATCAGGTCATCACCGAAACTCGTCACGAACGACGTGTTGACCTGCGCGCCGTTCGCGTATTCGACGGTCGAATCCGTGACGATCATGTGCGCCCCATTGCGCGACGTGCTGGAGAAGATCGTGAGATACGGCGCGAACAGGAAGAACGGAATATTGTTGTCACGGTAGAACTTGCATATCTTTGACAGAATCGAGAAAGGTGGGTTGTCCACCACCACCTTGCCATCGGAATAGTCGAACCGTTCGTAGTCGCCGCCCGGATAGAAGGGGCGCACCACTTTGCTCGGGTCGATGCCATATTCGTGGCATGCCCAGTCCTTTATCGTCTCATACACTGCGGGGGGGGTATAGCAGTCGTCCGTGGTTTTCTTCGGCTTGAATTTGTCCACGAACGCGCCGTAATCGTCAATCGTCTGCTGTCTGATGCCCATTTTGAAAGTCCTAAAAATAAAGCCCCTCCTCCATGATGGAGAAGGGGCAAATGTTAAAAAACGGGTGTAAAAAATTCCACGGACACTACAGTGCCGCAAATTTTTCCACACCCGAGGTTTATTTCCGGCGCGATGTTGAGTCTCACACCAGAAAATCAATCACGGTCAGGCGTTGCGCAGCGGATTGTAGGCCACGCCGAAACCGGACGCGACGACACCGGCGGCAGTGGAAATGAAACCGCCAACCTGCGCATCACCGAACATCATGAAACCCAAACCGACGATGGACGCGGCCAGAGAGGCCACGTAGATGCCGGTCCTGACCGTATCGTTGAACACCGGCCTGTACGCGTCCGGCTGCTGGTTGTCCTGACCGTCCTCACGCTCGTTAGTCAGATTATTGACTGTGGTCTCCAAAGTCGTCGGAGCAGCATGTTGAGCCATATTAAACCCCCTTAGAATCGGTTTTGATTGAGTGCCGTCTGCAAGGCGCGTGCGGTCGCGGGGCCGAAGCTCGCGTCCTGAGCCAGACCGTAATGACGCTGGATGGCCTTGATGGTGGCCGGACCGAGCAGACCATCAGTGCCACAGCCCAGGCGGCGTTGCACGGCGCGGATCAGATCACTGCCGCCAGCACCGTAGCGAACCACGCTCGAATCGATGGACGGACGCCAGTAGGTGCGTTCGTCCGGCACCTGCTGGCCGCTGATGATGCCATCCACCGCGGTGCCCATGACCTGCTGCCACTTGCGCACGGTGGCCGGACCAACATTGCCGTCCACTGCGATGGCACCGGAATTTGCGGCTGGAGCGGAAGACTGGGCGCCCTGGTATCGCAAGTAGCAATTCCACGGATACGAGTAGTAGCCCCTGATGTTGGTCTCGCGGCCGGTCTGGTCGCCAGCCGCGCCGTAGGCTGTGCCACGCTCGGAGATGGACGCCTGCGCGAGCTTGCCGCCGCCCAGATAGACGGCCACGTGGTGCACATCGTTGAGCAGGATGTCGCCCGGCTGCGGACTGCCATTCGCGGGCAGACGAGTCCAACCGCGACGGGTCAGCTCACCGGAGAGGTTGCCGGTGTAGGTGGCCGACCCGGTGTCGAAGCCCGCCTCCTTGAGACAGTGGATCACCAGACTGGAACAATCGCAATTACCCGCCGAAGCGTTGAAATTCCAGCGGTCGGACTGGCTGTAGCCGAGATTCGCGACGGCGCACCAGTAGCGCATACGATTGATGAAAGTGCCGACGCTTGCCATATCAGTCCTCCAATCCTTCGACGGCCTTGGCCGCATCCTCCTCGGACACGATCGGAATGCTCTCGGGCGGCATGCTGTCGCCTTGTGGTGTCATTTCCGGCGTCATGGTCACTTCGTCCATGACGGCCTCCTTCCCGCCCCTCACGGGGCAATAGAAAAGGCCACCTCCGAAGAGATGGCCTTGCGGTTGTGAAAATCGATGTCAGCGCATGTGCGCGCCGTGGTTGAAAATGATGATGAGTGCGAGGAGAAGCAGGTAGGCTCCTCCAGCGATGGCGAGGTGGGTCATTGCCGGTCCTCCAAGTATTTTTCGGCGGCTGAGATGATCCAGCATTGCGCGTCGAGTTTTTCGAGCTTAGCCAGCTCGTATCGGACGGCTTCGGAATGGTCGTGGCTTTGGTCGCCGTAGATGAGGCTGATGAGCGTGTTCTTGATCGTGTCGCGGCAGAGTTCGTCCATGCGCTCGTCAAAGCGCTCCGTGCGTTCGCCTAATTGGCGGGTTTTGGCGAAATGCTGGGAAAGCACGCTGTTATACGGCAAGCGCTCGGGATTGACGTGGGCATACAGCCCGGTCGCAAGCGATTCGAGCGCCCCCGGCCACACTTTAAGACACAGTGTGATTACCGCGCACGCGCCGCCCACACCACCAAACCCTGCTAAAAACGTTTGAAACACATCACATCTCCTTGAAATCGTTTAATCTTTTGGCATGGTGTCGCCATCGAAATAATTGCCCGGCAATCCCAACGAGACGAGCTGCTGCCACTGGTCTTGAGGCACGCACAAGCCCTTGCTCAGATTGACCGTGCAACCGTTCAGACCGACGAGAATGCCGTGAGTGGTGCTGGCGGCGGTGAAGACGTAATCCACGCGACCATTCGAACTGACCAGCCCACTATCACTGCCATTGGTGGTGAGACGAAAGCGCGGATTGTTGCCACTCGTGGACAGAATGTAACAGACGACGCTCGCATGGTATTTCACGCCCGCCGTCAACCCCGTGAAGGTGATGTTCGATGGTGTCGTGTTCGTCGTCTTGACGCTCACACCGTCTTTCGGCATGACGCAGTGATTAACGATGGGAGTCATGCCACCACCCCCATAGGAGTTAGGCGAGTGGCATCGTATCCCCGTCGAAAAAGTAAAGGCCGTCGAGCAATGCCTTGTTCGCCTGGTATTCGCCCAGCTCGCACAGGACCATGTTCCACACCTTGACGGTCGGACTGCCGGACACGACCTTGTATCTCATGCTCATCGGATTCGTGATCGAGGACGTGAAGGCCCATCCGATGCGTTGGCTCTTGCTGAAGGTGCCCGGACAGTTGTCCACCGTGACGGAGCCGCCCGACACGTCCAGCCAGACCGTGCACCAGTATGGGGTACCCGGAGTCTTCTCGATGGTCGTAATCGGCGTGTACTCGCCCGGCTTCAGCGTGACGTGGGCTCTTGGACTGCTTATCAGGTTCGTGACCATCATCGGGCACCACCCGCCCGATAGTCACTCCTACCGAAGTGGCATGGTGTCGCCGGTGAAGAAGCCTGGAAGCCCCCCCCCACGGCAGTGTCATACGTGTCGGCACGTTCGATGAGAATATCGCTCATCATGCCTTTCATCCCTACCGTTTTCTGGTCGAGTGCGATTCGGATGAGCAGCTGTTCAGTGTTGGATGGGATGATGATGTTCCGGTCGATCGTGATGGTCATGCCGTCACCTACCGGCACGTCCAATACCATGCTGTACACGCCGGCCACTCTGACGTAGACCAGAAAATCGGCGGTGGCTTTCTGCGCGTAGGCCAGTGTGTGCACGTGGTAGGTTCCGGCAGGCGGCAGTTGCGATCCGAACAGGATGTATTGTCCGTAGCTGTCACCGGCCGCGACGCTGGTGGCCCGCAACCACTTGCGGTTGTTCGCGACCGGGTAGTCGATCTTCGCGTTGTTGCCCGTCTCGATTTTCATGGTGCCGGTGATGAGCGGGTCGGGAAACCAGTTAATCCTCTGCATTCTCGTCTCCCTTCACGGTTTCGAGCACGTCGGCGGGAATCAATTTCATGGCCGCGTTGAGCTGACTGGTCAGGATTGCGACCTGCTTGCTGAGTGAGCCGATTTGCGCGGAAAGCTGGTCGATGACGTCGTTCGCGTCGGCTGGAATCTGATTGGTCAAAATGTCTCCTTAAATACGAAACCCCCGCAATCCGTGTGGATTGCAGGGGTTGAAAAAAATGGTGAAAAGCGGGGTTAGTCGGCGGCGGTCATCGTGTCGATACGCGTCACGGCCTTAAGCTCGTCGAGTGTGAGGGTGCGTCCGAGATTCGTCTTCACGTCCGTCAACGTCACGGACGTGCCCGTATCGTCGAACGTGGCCAGCACGCCACGCTGGTAGTCGCGCCACGATTCGGCGGTGCCGTCAGCGCTGGAAAACTCCAATCCGAGACGGCACAATTCCGCTCGCACCGACTCCTTCGGCGGACGCAAATCAAGCACGCCAGACGGCTCGGCGGGCGTCACGGCATGCACGGTATCGGTAGTGGTCTCAGTGGTCACATCGGCCATAATCAATCTCCTTAATTCTGTTGGTTTTGTCTTGGCATGAGCGCTTCGTAAAAGCGTTCCTCGCATTCGTCCAAGTCAGCACGCATGGCTTCGGTGGCGAAAAGCCTTCCGATGGCCTTGGCGTCCACGCAATCCGTGTCGATGCCGGTGGTCGGCGTCGCATCGGCCGCTTCACCCGACAGCATGGCCGCCTGGACGGCGGAATCGGTTTTGTTGGTTATCGGCGGCAGTCCCAAAGCCGTCCTCGTACGGTTGCGGGCGGCCGTCATCGGATCATCCTGTACCTCGCCACTGTCGGACATCATGGACACGGATTCCGCCGCGGTATCCGACAAGGCCGCCTCCAAGCCCTCATAGGCGGTCGTGTACGCGTTACGTCCGGTCTGCGGATCGTACGAGCCGGCCGATTCCCTTGCCTGCATCATGGCCGCGCACGTTTCCGCGACGCTCGTCGTGCCGAGCAGCGCCCGCCATGCGGCGATAGCGTCCATGCCGCACACAAGCCCCCGCTCGCCTTCCGTTTCCGCTCTGATGACGAGGTTCCCGTCCTCGAAAACCGTTTGCAAAACATGCCTCCTTTATTTGGTCAGCCAGGCGATGGCGTTGACGTACATGTCGCCATGGAAGGCTGCGGTTCCGGCGTTGTACCCCATAACCTGCATCGACCCAGCGCCACCGGTGTTGCACACGTGCATGAAGATCGACCCCCAGTTGAGGTCGGAATTGCAGACGCCGTGATATCGTCCGAACTTCGCCGGCGTCCATGACCACGTGGTCTGTGGCACGGTGGAGTCCGCGGTTAGCGTCACGTTCTGGTAGATTCGCCAATTGGTGCTTTGGAATGTGTGGCGGCCGTTGATGCCGCCAAGATAGCCGCCAAGATACACGTATCCGGTGCTGATGTCCGAGACCACGCCGACCTCGCCGTTCGCATCCGACGCGGTACACCACGTCTTCGCTTTCGCACCGTATGCCTTGACGCCGATTTCGCAGAGCGATCCAGAATCGCTGCGCACGTCCAAATACGCGCTTGCGCCTGATCCGCCGACGCCCTCCAAGTCGAGCCAGGCACTGCTCTTCTTGCTGGCGTTCGCCTCTTCCCAATTCGTGCTAGCTGAAAGGTATGCCCTCGAAGTGACGCCGCTGCCGGTCGCGCCCTTCGACCGTGGCCTCGACTGGAGTCGGAGCTGCGTGCCCGGATCGTTCTTTGCCACATGTCCGCTCCACAAGTCCAGCTCGCTCATCGTGCCGACCTCACTCGACTGGATCACCGACGCGATGGCCGGATACTTGTAGTAGCCGGTCGAGCCGTTGTAGGCGGGGAATTCAATGCCGTCGCCCACGAACGTCTCCGAGCCGCTGATCGCATACGACTGGTAATCCGGGCTGATTCGGATTCTGTGCCCGCTCGTGCGGGTTTGGAAAGTGCCGGTCAGCAGATTCGACTTGCCCTCGCCGTCAAGATAGACGGTCTGGTTATGGTTGGAATCCCACATTTGCAATGCGGTCGAATTAAGCTTCACGCCAGTGTTCGCAGCCTCGCTGGACTGGAATATCGCGCCGGTGAAGACATAGCCCTTGAACTGGCCCGCCGCCACCTTGTCAGACGTGATAGTGCCAGCCGCGATCTTCACGGCGGTCACGCTGTTTGCCGCGAGCTTGTCGGCGGTGATCGCTCCAGACACTATCTTCGAAGCGTTCACCGAGTTCGCCGCGAGCTTGTCCGCGTTAACCGCGTTCGCGGCGAGCTTGTCCGTCGTGATGGCGCCAGCCACGATGTCGCCCGCCTGAATCTTATGGACATTCAACAAGGCCACGGTCATATCCTCCGTGACCTTGAGCTTCGCCGTCGTAACCGAGTTGGCCGCGATCTTGTCGGACGTGATGGCCAGTGCGACGATGTTCCGAGCCTGCACCGAGTTGGCGGCGAGTTTCGCGGCGGTCACCGCGTCAGCCACCAGCTTTTCAGTCGTGACCGAATTCGCGGCCAGCTTGTCCACCGTGATGGCATTGGCCTTGACCTTCTCGGCGGTCACGGAGTCGGCGGCGAGATGCTTCGCGGCCACCGTCCCAGCAGCGAGAATGTTGTTCGCCACGAGGTCAAAAGGCTCGAAGCGCGTACCATCCCACGTAAGGACTTCCACCACACGATCGGACAAGGGCACGAGCACGGAAGGGCTGGCGTTTGGCGCACCAGTCCAGTAGGTGTAGAAGTCGGCAAGCATGGACGGCGAATTATTCTTCTCGCCCTTCCAGCGAGTCCAATACTTCTGCGTCCTCCACCACATGTCCCCCGGCTTCAAGCCATCATGATTCGGCTCGTCGGGGCCACGGTAGATCAGATTCTTGCCATCCGCGGTGGTCTGCGCCTTTTTCGCGGCGGCCTGAGCCTGATTAGCCTGAGAAGCCGCGTTGGCGGCAGCGGTCGAAGCCTTGTCGGCGGTGGCTTGAGCGGTCTTGGCCGCATCATTCGCCTTGACAGCCGCATTCGCGGCGTCGGTCGCGGCCTTGTCGGTCACAGCAACCCAAGCCGACCCATTCCACCTTTTCGGCGTGTTCGCACCATTCGTGGTGTCAATCCACAAGGTCGAAGCCTTGCGCATCGACGTGGCCGGCGCCGTGCCCTGGATAAGCACGTCGGCCTTGCCATTGGCCACGCCAGCGGCGGCAGCTGCTGCGGTATTGGCCTTCTGTGCTGCATTGGCCGCATCGGTGGCGGACTGGGCCGCGCTATCGGCGGTGGCCTTGGCCTGAGTCGCCACGCTCGACGCATTCGCGGCGGTGGCCTTGGCATTGGCCGCGTCCGTCTTCGCGGTGGAAGCGTCCGATTTGGCTGAGGCCGCGTCCGTCTTGGCAGCATTGGCCGAAGCGTTGGCGGTGTTAGCCAGTGTCTCCGCATTGCCAGCGGTCTTCTTCGCGCTTTCGGCTGCGGTCTGGGCGGCATTGGCCGCATCCTTGGCCTGACCGGCGGTGGCGGTAGCGCTCTTCGCGGCGGTCTGGGCGGCATTGGCGGTATCCTGCGCTGTCTTCGCCGCACCAGTGGCCGTGTCAGCCGTGCCCTGCGCGTTCTTTGCGGCGGCAGCGGCATTCTCAGCAGCCTTCTTGGCGTCGGTGGTCTTCGCGGCGTTATCGGCGATATCCGACTTCGCCTGCGCGATCTCCTCCGCGTTCTTCTCCACGTCGGCATAGCCCAAGTGGTTCCACGCGGAGCCATCCCACACCAGCGTGTCAATCACGCGGTCGGAGAGAGGCACGAGCACGGAGGGGCTGTTGTTGGGTGTTCCCCGCCAGTAGGTGTAAAAGTCGGCCAGCAAGGACGGAGAATTATTCTTCTCGCCCTTCCAGCGCGTCCAATATTTTTGGGTCTTGAGCCACAAGTCACCGACAATCAGATTGTCCTTCGGCATGTCAGGCCCACGGAAAGTGTGATTCTTTGAGTGGGCTTCGGCATACGCCTGAGCCGCCGACTCCTTCGCCTTGCTGATCTCGCCATTCGCGGTGGTCAGGTCGCTCTTGGTCTGCGCGATATCCTTCCGGGCCTGCGTCAGGTCGGTCTTGGCTTGAGCGAGCGTCTGATTCGCCGCGTCGAGATTCGTCTTGTTGGCTTGGATGTCCTTCTGCGCCTGGGACAGCTTCGCCGCATTGTCCTTCAAAGCCGTCTGATTGTCAGCCAAATCCTTTTGAATCTGCTTGACCTCATCAGGCGAGACGGCGGAAGCCACGGTCACAGTGGCAATCGCAGACCAGTCAGACTTATTGCCCGCATGGTCCACGGACCGCAACGCATAAGAGTGCTGTGAGCCAGCCGTCAGGCCGGTGATGACGTAATCGCCCTGCCCCGACTGGGTAGCGCTGATGACCTGCATTCCAGCCGCATTGATGTCCTCGCCGACCTCGATATGATCGAAGTCCGGCTCCATCGACGCGCCAGTGCTGGTCTTTCCGTCCCAGTGGATGGTCACCACGCCCAGCTCGGAGGACAATACCGGCTTCGACGGCACGGAGCACGGGGTCACGTCGGATTCGACGGTAGCCACGACAGTCTCAGACCACTCGCCAGGCTTGTCAGAATATGTCGGCACGGCCCTGACGCGCACCTCAATTTGTGCGCCACAGTCAAGGCCGCCGAAGCCGAGCTGGAGCTTGTCGGTCGTGCCGGCCGAATGCCATGGCGCGCCATCCATATGCTTGCGCCACTCGACGGCGTAGCTGCTGATTTCAATGGCGGTGTCGTTCGTGGCCTGCGTGACCGCGCTCCACGAGGCTGTGGCCAGACCATGCGCGAAACCGTCCGAGCCAATGTAGGCGTCGGTCTGCACCACAAGGCCGAGCGGCGCTTTAGGCACGCGATGATCATGGTCAGTGGAGACAGTGGTGCCGCTCTCACTGCCAGCCAATGCCGCGCCACCGGTAATGCCCTTTATCTTCTTCGCCTGCCTGACCGAGGCATCATACTTGATATCATTCAGAGCGATTGAGCAGGATAGTCCCTCATTCTGGCGCATGCTCAGGTCGATTTCCTGCACGCGCACCTTCTCCCCGTGCGAGATGGTGGGGGCGGTAATCCAGTCACCGGCGTGGAAGTCGATGAGCGGAAGATTATCTACGCCGGATGTGATGAGGTCGCGCGTGTACTGGCCGCGCACACGAGCCGCATCGTCAAGCGTGGACTGCATAAAGGCCTGGGCAGTGTCCTTATCTGACACGCCGCCCTGCGAGCTGTAGGACTCCCACTTGCCCCACGGTGTCGGTGCAGCCGGATTGTCCATGCGGAAGAGCAGGTTATTGTCACCTTCGACAAGGATGGTGCTGGCCAAATCCGCGATGGATTCCTCGAATGGGGCTTCGCTGATGTCACGCGCGAGCTGGAGCACGACGCTCTTGCTCAGGTCGCGACTCAAAGCGGCGCTATCCGCATTCCACAGCTTGAGCGTCCTGCCGGACGTGCGCCAGTCGCAGCCGCCACCATTGACCAGAGATGACAGGATCGTCTGCAGATCCGTGCCGAGGCTGTAGTAAAGCGTGTATTTCCTCGCCCATGCAGCGCCGCCCGCATCCTTCGCCGTATCGAAGCCGAGCGTCAGGCCGGTGGCCACGCCGCCACGCTGACGGTTCTCGTCAAGCATGGTCTTCAAAATCACGCCCGGATTAGCCGAATAAAATGGCCTCTTGCCTTTGTTGTCACCATCCGCGAGCAGATGCGAAGAATCGTTGTTCTCCGCCTTGCTCAGCAGCCAGCTGATCGACTGGCCGGAATAGGTGACGGTCTTGGTGCGGTCGTCCGTCTTGCCGGAACGTCCGGTAATCACGAAACGCGCGTTGTCCGGCTCACGATAGCCGGTTCCGTCCGACACTTCCACGGCCACTTCGAGGCCATCGGTAAGCTCTCGGTCGAACGCCTGCGCGTCGCCGGAAAGCATGGAGTATTCGATGCTGATGGCTCCGTCATCATTGTGGAGCATCGAGGCGCTGAAGCTCACCGGCTCCGCCAATACGCCGATTCTTGCACCGAACGGCCGGTATGCCACGAGACGAGCATGCAAAGACTTGCCCATGATTAACTACTCCCAAGATTGCAAAAACCGGCAGGTCACCTTGTCGGCGCTGCCGGTCTGTTTGATTGCGAGGCGATAATCGCCGGAATCGATTGCGGGCCACACCTGCAGTGGCTCGGTGGTCCAGTCGACGCCGGACGTCACATCCGTGCCGCCTGACCATGCGTCGGCATTGGCTGCCGTCCACGCCTTGCGATTGGCTGCATCGACGAAAAGATAAGGACGCGAGGCGTCACGTTTGCCGCCCCACAGCAGATTCGTGCCACTCACCGGGTCACTGATGGTCACACCAGTGACGGCACCGAGACGCAAGACCAGCGTGCCGATTGGCGCGTTGGAAAGCCAGCCGTCCGGCATGATGTCGAAAAGCTCGGAAGGACTGGCGTTAGGCAATCCCTGCCAGCGCGTCCAATACCCCTTGCTACTCGGCTTGGAGACCCCGCCCGGCAGCAGCCTGCCGCCCGACGCGGCCAACGTCACCTCCTGCCACTGCACGCCACGCCAAAACACGTCAGGCAATTGGAAAACTGCGGTCATGACGCGCAGGTCACTGGACGGCCTCTCATCATCGTCCGGCTCGCAGGACGTGCACACGACGCGAGTGACCATGCTGCGCGACCTGCCGTCCTCCGTGGTCTCCACCCTGCCGAGCGTGAGCTTCGCGGCAGACAGGCACATGGCACGGAAACGCGCGATCAGCGAATCGGAATCCGCACCCCACGCCGCCACCTTGACTGTCAGCTCCGGAGCATCCAACACCGGAATGGACGAGCCGACGATGACGCCATGCCGTCCAGGCACCTGCACGGTGCTCACGATCGGCGACAGCGCCGTGTAGTGCGTCGTGCCTACAAGCACGCGCATCCGCTCGGAATCTAGCGGCTGGCCGTTGAGAGAATAGCTGACCTTCATGCGCGAAACCTCCCAATTACCATTGCGGCATGGCCGCTGTCTGCAGCTTCTGCTGCGTGGAAATGCTCGTCGGTGCGATGGCCGGATAGTTGAACGTCTGCGTGATGTTCGTCACGCTCCCACCATTGCCGTAGGAGGCAGCGTTAACGCCACGCGAGGCGTTGGCGACGCCGACGGAATACGAGGCGTCCTGCGAAGGCAGGATGCCAGTCAATCGTCCGGCCGCCTTCCTCACCTTCGAAGCGCTCTCGTCGATTCCGACCGCCATGCCCTCGCCGATCATCTCACCGACCTGATCGCGGAACACTCGCGACGGAGAATGGATGCCAAGCTTGCGTTTCACCCAATCCAACGCGTTCGTGGCCGCGTTGACAGCGGCAGACACGAGCCTGCATGCCGCGCCTGCGATGCCGGTCGCGATGCCGGTGATGATATTCAGGCCGACGCTACCCCAGTTAACAGACGTGAAACCGCGCATGATCTGGCCGACCATGCCTGGAATTGAGCCGATAAGCCTCGGCACCGACGCCACGAAGCCATTGGCCAGTGCGACGAGCAGCTGAACGCCAGCCTGCAGGATCTGCGGGAGACGATTGATGATGCCACCGACAAGCTGGCCGATAAGGATCGGAGCCTTGCCTACCAAGTCCGGCATGGCGTTGATGAGGCCCTGCGCCAGTCCGAGGATGAGCTTCAGGCCGCTGTCAATGATCTGCGGCAGGTTGTTAAGGATGCCTTGCACGAGGTTGAGGACGGCGTTGATGCCGATGGGGATGAGCTGCGGCAATTGGGCCGACAATCCGTCCAGCAGCGTCGTCAGCACGATGACCGCCGTGGACGCGATCTGAGGCAATGCCTGCACGATGCCCTGCAACAGGTTCGTTATCATCGTCAATCCGGTTTGCAGGAACGACGGCAGGCTCGACGTGACCCACGATTGGAACTGGGCGAGCAGTTGCGGCAGGCTCGTCGTGATCCACGTGGTCGCACTGGTCAGCAGCATCGTGCCGAGCTGACCCAACGCTCCGAGCACTGGCGGCAATATCTGCATGACCAATGCCGGCAGCGTGCTGCCCAACGAGGAAAACAGTTGTGGCAGTGCGGCGGTGATGCCGGTGATGATCTGCGCGATGCGCGGACCCACGTTCTGGATGACCGTGCCGATCGAGTCGACCAGCTGGGTGGTCAATCCGTTGATGTCGGCATTGTCCTTGCCGAGCTCCGCCAGCCAGTTCTGCCATGCGGCCTTCATCATGCCTACAGAGCCCTCGATGGTCGTCGCGGCCTCCTTGGCGGTGGTGCCACTGATGCCCATCTGCTCCTGCATGATGTGGATCGCCTGCACCACGTCCGAAAACTTGTCGATGGACAGGTCGCCCATCTCACCGTTCGCCTGCTTGACCTTGTTCGCGTCCTGTATCAGACGCTCCATCTCGGATTTCGTACCGCCGTAGCCGAGCTTCAGATTGTCGAGCATGGCGTAATTGCCGCGCGCCAGACTCTGGTAGGTCTGTTGGATGGACTCGATGTCGGTGCCCATCTTGTTGGCGTTGTCCGACATGTCGACCATGGCGGTGTTTCCGAGTTCCGCGGCCTTCGCGGTGTCGCCTCCGAGCGAGCTGATCAGCGACGCGCTGAAGCTCGTGACCTGCGTCATGTACTCGTTGGCGCTTACGCCGGCGTTCTTGTACGCTTCCGCCGCATACTTCTGCACGGTGCCGGAAGCGTCCTTGAACAGCGTGTCGACGCCGCCGACGGCCTGCTCGTAGGTGGCGTACGCGTCGAGCGCGCTCTTGCCGATGCCGGCCAGTCCCGCGACGGCGGCGCCGATGCCGGCCAGTCCGACCGTGGCGACGCTCTTCAACGCTCCTACGGCCTTGCCAGACATGGAGCTGATCGCATTCCACGCAACGTCAGCACCGCTTTTGAGCTTCGAGCCTATCGCCGACGCGGCACTTCCGGCAGCTCCTGGAATCTGCGACAGCACGCCGCCGACCGCTCCGCCGACGTTGCCGAGATAACCGCCGATGGCATTGCTGACGTTTCTGAAAGGTGCTGGTATCCTTGCCGCGATGGCCGAGCTCATCGCGGAGAACTTTGCCGACAATGGCGCGGTGAGCCGTGTGGCGGTGGATTGCATGGCAGCGCCGGCCGCGCTCATGCCGTCGCGGGCTTTCGTGGCGATACCGGAGAACGCGCTCGTGGCCACCGATTTGACCCGTCCGAACGCGCCTGAGACCGGCTGAATAATGGTCGCGCCAAGATTCTTGAACGCAGCTCCGAGCGAACCACTGCTGGAGGCAAGATTGTCCTGCGCGTCCTTGAGCGCCTTCTGCGCGTCCTTCAACCGGTTCTCGGCCTGCGTCGCCCGGTCGGTCATGGTGGACAGCTTCAGCCGCGCCTGTTCGAGTCTGATGGTCGCGGCCTCGGCCTGCGTGCTGCCCTCGCCGTGCTTGGCGACGGCATTGGCGACGCTTTCCTCGGCGGCACGCACCTGATTCGCCGCGGCCTTCTGCTGGAGCATGGACTGACGGTATGCGGCCGTGGATTTCGCCACGTCACGCTCATAGGATTTCAGCACGTCCGCGCCGAACGCGTTCGCCGACTGTTTGAACCCGTTTTTGAACGCGCGTCCGAACAGTCCGCCGCTTTTGCCGCCGTTCATGTTCGAATCGAAGGTCTTCGACGCGGCCTTGCCGCTCGCGCCGACCTCCTTGTTGACCGTGCTGCGGAAACCCTTCATCGAAGGGAACACGCTGATGTGCGCGGAACCAAGTTCGCTGCCGAACGCCATGCGGCACCTCCACTATTCAGTTTTTATCCAAATCAGTCCTCGTAGAGCGTCCGGAATGCCGGGCTCATGCCCTTGGTCTGTTCGCGCAGCCGCTCACGCTTGGCTTTCTCCCGTTCGGCCCGCAATCGTTTCGCAAGCGAATCGAAAGGTTTCGGATACTCGTCGCCGCCAAGCGCGTAGACGATCGGTATCTCACCCCACCTGGCCGGATAATCCAAGCCGTTGAGCTCCGCGCCCGTGTAGGATGACGGATCGCCGATAATCTGCTCGAGGAGCGCTATCGCATCGCCGTAGCGGAGCCTGCCGCCAAGATCGGCCTGCAGACTCCACCCATGCATCGTGAAATCGGCTCGGATCACGCTCCCGTGGTCGGCGAGCTGGCGGGCGAACCATTGGATTTTCCCAGTGAGGCTCCCTGCGCGCGCACTACCGCGTCGCCATAGTCGGACAGGAGGTTGAACACCACCTGCACCGGTTCGCTGTTCAGCTGCTTCGCCTGCTTGTCGCCAGCGAAGGCGCTTAGAATGCGTTTGAGCTGTTCGACGCTCTCCGTATCATCGGACGTGTTCGACAATCGGGTGAAATCGTCGATACTCATCGACAGTGGAAGCTTGTACGTGCGTCCGCCAGGCACGAGCGCCCAATAAACATCGCCCTTGATGATGTGGCGCACCTTGTAGTTCTGCGCAATGGAGGCGAACGCCTCCTCATCGTTTTTCTCCGTCCACTGGTCGAAATCTTCGACGGTCGGCTTGAAGTCGGTGGAAGTGGAAGTCATTGTCTTGTCCTATCTGCTTTTCGCCTGCCTGCCGTGAAAAAAGAAGATTCCCGGACCGCGCAGACAGGCGAGATGGGCGGTCCGGGAAGATTTTCGTCCGCCGGTCAGGCGGCGCGTGTGGTGACGGTGACCGTCAGATCTGGTGAGGTCACGCCGTCATATGTGGCGTTGAGCCTCGCGCTTCCGGCCTTGACGGCGGTGAGCGTGCCTCCCTCGACGGTCGCCACGCCTGCATCCTTGGACTTGAACGTGGCCTGTCCGGTCACGTCCACGGTGGTCTTGTCCACATGTGTGGCGACGGCCTTGAGCGCGAGCTTCGCGCCTTGGACGACCGACGGCTTCGTGTTGCCGTCAGCCGAGGTCACGGCCACCGCCGTCACGCTTTTGGGTCGTACCAGCTTTCGATCCAGCGGGTGTTCGGATGCTCCGCATCCACATACAGCGGATCCTTCATCCATTCGACGGTGAGCGCGCGGCCGGTGACCGAGCCACGCTCCTGCTGGTCCGGCTCGTTGCCGGTGACCTGCATGACGCCGGCACGACGGTGGACGCGCCCGGTGTCGAACGTCTCCTCTTCGTACACCATCCATTTCGCATCCTGGATGATGTCGGCCACGTGGTAGACGCCATTGGAGTCCGGCTCGCCGATGGTGATCTTGCGGGTCAGCGCGTTGTTTTCGGCCGGGCTGAACGTCTGCGTGAGGCTGGTCGCCAGCGGAAGCTTCTTATACCCGTCCTGCAAAAACTCCAGCGGGTCGTCGCCGTCGCGCGAATCCTGATTGCCGCCGTCGGACTTGACGAGTCCGATGCATGCGGTCGACCGATTGTAGGCGGCCGGAAGTTCCGGCGTTGCCTTGCTTGATGCGATCATCTCCGGTGTGATTTTGTTTTCGGTGGAATACGGGACGATCATGATGGCGGCGGTAACGAGCGCCTCCACCTGTCCCAGATCCATGCCCTGACTGTCTTTGGCCATGGCGTTTCCTTTCTTAGGGTTGTCTGATTCCGGCCGTCGAATATTCGACGGTCATGTAGTAGCGGCACCATGCCGCGTCCTCGCCGACCGGGTACGGGCCGTTGCATCCGTCAGACACGACGGCGCAGATGCGGCTGCCTTCGGCGAATCCGATGAGGATGCCGGGCTCGCCGGTCAGCAGCCCGTACACGCGGGCCGCCAGATCACGGCATGGTTTCGTATCGTTGCGCGTCCATCCGAGCACGTTGACGCCTATCGACCTGTCGAACGTCACACGGTCGGCGGATTGCGTGCCGCCGTCATCACGCACGACCACGAGCGGATAGGAACCGTCGTAACCATCCGGAATGCGGTTTCCGACCTGCAGGCCCGCGACGTCCGTGATGTTGGAGCGCAGCCATCCGGTAAGGAACAGCTCAAGGTCTGGTGGAATGACGCTTGCCATCAGACCCTCGCCTTCCTCAACGCCTTGGCCAGATTACCGGTCTGCGCCTCCACGAGCAGGGTCTTAGAGTCGTGGCCGACGACCATGACGGTCGTTCGGTGCTCCCTTTTAACCTCCTCGATTCCAAGGCCGTCGCGGTACGCGCCGGTATCGACTGGAGCGGACGCCTTCGCGTAGGCGAGTGCCCTGTCCGCAGCCAGCGTGGTAAGCGCCTTGACTCCCGCGCTGTTGAGAATCCCGTCGAAGAATTTCGGGTTGAAGTCGACCGATATCCTGCTTTTCGCCATTGTCAGCCCTTTCTTTCCGTCAGACGGCATTCCAAGGTCGGACACCACCCCGTGAACGCGTTCACATCCTTCGAGGGGAATCCGTCGACTTCCCACAAGCGCCCGTCGTCGGGGTCTGCGCGGATCCGATCACCGATTCTGATGTCGGCTGTCGGATCCGGGATGGTGAGGTACGCCGTGGATGCGGTCTGAGTGTCGAGCGTGTCAGGCGTGCGCATGCTGGAGCTGGAGGCGAGGGCGCCCATGATGGCGAGCTCGTCCGGAGGCACGCTCCAGTCCGGCTCGTTCTGCGCCGGATTGTACGGGTTGGTCTTGCGTTTGGCACGCAGTCGCATGAAGCGTGTGGCTCCAGCCATGGAGAAAACACCGCCGGCGGGGTTCAGGTCGTCAAGCAGGCTCATGGCAAGCCTCCAAGCCGGTAGGGTTTGAGCTTGTCCTTCTCCTCCTGCATGAGCGACACCACGTCGAAACTCGCGCTGGACCCGTTGGTTGACTGCGAGGTGACGAGCCCGACCGGACTCATGCCGGCGCGCTTCGCGGCGCTGATGAGCACCGACTGCACGTCCGGCGCGTCATCATAGCCGGCGTGAATCTCGTAGCGGATGGCCGCGATCCCAGCGGGGAAACCGCCAGACAATGACTCCACAAGACCAGTCTCAGGGTCATAGGCGTAAGCCAGCTTGTTGCCATCACGGTCGGTCAATGATTCGATGCTCGTCACATGACGCGCGGGCAGCCGGATCACCATGCCGCCACGCGAGTTGATGACGCCGGACAATGCCGTGTTCGGCATGACATGCCAGCCGCACTCACGCCTAATCGCCGCCTGAGCAGCCTTAAGCCGGAAAGCCGCGTCATCCTCGAAAGCCGAAGGGTCGGCAATCATGTCAGGAATCACATTCACTTCACTCATGCCGACCTCCCGTCTCAGCTCGTCTTCACCACGCCAGCAGCCACAAGACCAGCCACAAGAGCATTGACACGCTTCGCCAAATCGTTGTAAGCGGTCACGAGCGCGTCATGCTCGGCCTTGGTCGGCGCATCGCCAGCGGCTACACCCACAGCGGCATTGGCATTACCAGCCGAAGCGACATTAGCCAGCTTCACACCGCCGAGAGCGTTCTCGGCGGCAGCGGGAAGCACATACGGCGCGGCGGCAGAACCACCAATGTCGGTCGGCTTGCCATTCGCATCCACGAAGATCACATCCGCCACGGCGGCGTTCGGGTCAAGCTTCGCGGAAGCGCCCGGAATCACTCGAAACTGTCGAGCCATCATTCCTCCTTACTTCAAGGTCAGGGTGACGAAAGCCTTCGGGACGCGCACGGCCAATGCCACGCGCTCCTTGGCACGAATGGTCACCAGATCGGCAATGAAGTCGGTGTCATTGGAGTTGGTGGCCTCCACGGCGACACCACCCTTGCGGTAGAAGGTCGCGGCACGCTTGAAAGCACCCACAACGGCGGTGCCCTTGGCAACTGCCGGGGATACGACAGTGTTCATACCCCACAGGGACGGTGTGATGTTCACCGCACCGCCATTGACGCCATAGAACGGGCCACCGCCAATGTACGCGCCGTTGTTATCCTTCTTCTCGCGAAGAGTCTCATAATCTGCCGGATTGATGACCAGAGCATCCGGCATCATGCCGGTCTCGGTGGAAATCATGGTCTGCGCGTGCAGAATAGCGACATCATTACCGGCGTCGGTAGCCTTGTAGGTCTGGATGCCGTCACGCTCAAGCAGGCCCTTGATATTCTTTCCAGTGCCATCACCGTTGAGCAGCTGCTGCTCCTCCTTGATGCTCAGACTGTAAAGCAGACGGCCATCGATGTCGGACTTCAAGAAGGCGAGGTCGGTGATCATGTCACCGGACTCCTTGATGAAGCCAGCGATGGTGGACAATGCGTCGGTGTGCTCGGTCGCATTGGCGTAATGAATCTGACCGAATTCATCGCCTTCGCCGACGGTCTTAAAATCGCCTTCCTGATCACCTTCCACGAAGTAGGTGATGGCCTGTCCACTAATAGCGCCGACACCGAAGAGGTTGGTGATGGTCGGACGGCGATAGCCTTCCACGAAGTTCGGGTCAACATAGGTCAGCAGAGAGCCATACGCGCCGGACGGGCCACCGGTCACCTGAGTGTCTGTGTTGGCCTTGCGGTTCGGCAGCCATTCAGGTGCGGCGATGGAAGCGCCGGACACGCCCTTCATCTTCACCAGCTGCTCGCCGATGCTCTTCACGACGAAATCGCCAAGAGACTGATGGGCGACACCGCTCTTCTGAGTGTCCGTCAGATTATCGGTCAGACCCTCGAAGCGCTTGTGCACGGTGTCCAGCGTCTCGATGGAGTCCTGCAATTCATGCGCCTCGGCGTTCAGACCCTTCAGCTTCTCGATGTCGGAAGCGTCGAGATTATCCTCGCCCTTGGCCAGCACCGCTTCGATGGCGGCCTTGGTCTTGGCGAGACGATCATTGAAACTCATTTGGTCTCCTTGTTGTCCTTGCCGCCAGTGACCAATTCACGGGCGGATTTGATTACATTCAGGCGCTCGGCCTTCTCGGCCTCCGCGTCCTTGCCCTCATCAGGGTCAAGCTTCTTATCGTCCGGCCTCTCGCCGGTCTTGGAATCATCCCGCTTATCCGACTTCTCGTCGGAAGCAGTGGAATTGTCGGAATCGATGCCGTCAAGCACCTCGTTCAACGAGGCCAGCGCGGCACGCAGCTTCTCCTCGTTGGCGGAACTGATGGCACGACCCGACTTCACGGCCAGAATCTCGGCCTGCTGATTCGCCGCCACCGGCACCACGCTGATCTCGAAAAGCTTGATCTGCTGGAATTCAGAATGTCCGCCCCACGGGCCATCGCCCTTTTCCGTGATCCAAGCGGTCTTCGTCGGCACGAAGCCGATGCTCATCTGATGCACCCTGCCATCCTTGAGCAGGTCGTAAGCCTGCTGGGCGGTCGGATTGTCCTCGATGTCAAGCTGGGCCGAAATGAGCAGGCCCTTCTCATCCTCGACGGCGCTCAAGGTGCGGCCGATGATGTCGGTCGGCTTGCCGTCCTGATGGTTCCAATGGATCGGGATGCCGGCTCCGCCGTCGTAGTCCTTCTCCAAGGTCTCCGCGAAAGCGCCCTTGGCGATCACGTCACCCTGCAGGTCCTTGTTGCCGAAAGTGCTGGCGTAGCCGCTGAAAACGCCTTCGCCAGCGGAATCATCCAAGGATTTCACGTTGAATCTGAGCTGTTTGAGATTCACTGTCCTTCTCCGTTCACTGGATTGTTCTGTTGCGCGTTCTGCGTCCTGCCGCCATCCTGCGGGCTGGGCTGGGCGCCTGTTGCCACATTCAAGGGCGTCACCAATTCGTCGCCACCATCAAGCTTCGGATAGTTGAGGATGCGCCGCGCCTCGTTCGTGGTCATGAAGCTGCGCCCCGTGGCCGTGCTGAGCGCCTGATACTGCTCGGAGAACGTGCCGCGCAGCTTCGCATCCACATTCGCTTCGATGTAGGCGTCCGGCTGTCCGAGCGCGTCGGGCAGCAGCAGATTGAGCGACTGTTCGAAAGCCACGATGTACGGCATCAATTCCACATTCCACATCTGCTCCTTGAAGGAAGCGATGTTGGAATTCGTGCCACTGCGAAAGCCAAGATTCTCCGGCGCGATATGGAAGGCGTTGGCCACGTCTATACGAATCCTGTCCCTCGCGTCGATGTCCTGCATGTCAATCGGCTTGAACGCGTCCACCGTCTTGATTTCCATGCCGTCGTTGAGCAGGGGCCATCCACCGGCAAGATTGCCGCCAGCCTTGTAATTCCGCATGCCCTGCACGAATTCGTCCTGAGCCTCCTGCGAAGGCCACGGCATCTCCTTCGGACGGGAGATGTACGCCGGAATCTGGCCGCCGTTCTTCGCTATCGCACGACGATATTCGGCCATCTCACGCGCCTCCGCCAAAAGCGGGGCAAGAGTGCCGGACACCGGCGAACCGCCGATGCCGGACGTGCTATAGCCCACATCCAGCAGAATCTGCGGGTCTGGCAGTTTGAAATACTGGCTTCCTTCCGGCTGGCCGGTAAGATAGATAGTACTATCTGAAATACGGTTTTCCAGGTTTCTTTCTTCATAAGCAGTTTTTTTTAGTGATTAATGGTTATTGATTAAAAATTTACGTTGTCG
>DBGEDL010000046.1:0-6962 GCA_048375035.1 Collinsella sp. | reverse complement strand
TGGTACTTGCACATCCACTTCGTGTGCGACAGGCTGTAGGCCTTCTGGGCCATACGCCACCACCGCCCTCTCGACTCGGATTCCTTGCGGCCTGAACAATCGCAAGTGTCCGGCGAGGGGGCGGCTTTGTAAAGCCGTTTGGCCCCACCCGCATAGCGGGTGGTTTCTGATGCGGCGCGCTGCGCGCCCCGCACAGGCTAAAGCCTCTAAGGAAAAAGCCTCCGCAGGTTTCCCCGCGGAGGCTTTCGCTACAAGAACTATTTGTCGGCGTCGGTGTTGCCGTCAGCGTTGACAGCATTGCCATCACCGGCATCATCGGATGCGGCTTCGGCATCCTCCTGCATGGCCGCCTGCGCAAAGGCCGCAGCATCAGCCGCCAGCTCCTCCTCGCTCATGCGAGGCGAGCGCTTCTTGGTCGGCATGCCGGCCGCCTTGGCGTTGCGCTCCTCCTTGGCCGCCAGGATATCGCCCTCGCGCTCAAGGTAGACATCCCACTCATTGTCGAGCAGGGCGTTCACGGCGTCACCCTCGACGGTCTCGCGCTCAAGCAGCACCTTGGCCATCAGATCGAGTTGATCGCGGCGGGCATCCAAAATCTCGACCGCACGGCGATGGGCCTCACGCATAATGCGCTGGACCTCGATGTCGATGCGACGCGCCGTCTCCTCGGAGTAATCCTGGTGATCGGCATAGTCGCGACCCAGGAACACCTGATGCTGCGCCTCGCCAAACACTTGCGTGCCCAGTTCCTCGCTCATGCCCAGGCGCGTGACCATCTCGCGCGCCATCTTAGTCGCGCGCTCCAGATCGTTGCTCGCGCCCGACGTGATGTCGTCGCACATGAGCTCCTCGGCGACGCGGCCGCCCAAGAACACAGCGAGCTCGTCGAGCATCTCGTTCTTGGTCTTGAGGAAGTGATCCTCCTGCGGAAGCTGCAACGTGTAGCCCAGAGCCTGGCCGCGGCTGACAATCGAAATCTTATGAACCGGATCGGAATGCTCCAAGATGTGGCCCACCAGGGCGTGACCGCTCTCGTGGTAAGCAATCGTGGTGCGCTCGGCTTCGGTCATCACGCGGCCCTTGCGTTGCGGTCCGGCAATCACACGCTCCATCGACTCCTCGACCTCGTCCATCGAGATCACAGAACGATGACGGCGAGCGGCCAGCAGCGCAGACTCGTTGAGCAGGTTCGCCAAATCGGCACCAGTAAAGCCAACGGTCATCTGGGCGAGCTTCTCAAACTTAACGTCCTCGTCCATCGGCTTGTTCTCAGCATGCACGCGCAAGATCTGCTCGCGGCCCTTTACGTCCGGGCGGTCAACCGTGACTTGGCGGTCAAAACGGCCGGGACGCAGCAGCGCCGGATCCAGAATGTCGGGGCGGTTGGTCGCGGCGATCAGGATGACCGACTCGCTCTCCTCAAAACCGTCCATCTCGACCAGAAGCTGATTGAGCGTCTGCTCGCGCTCGTCGTGGCCGCCGCCCAAACCGGCTCCGCGCTGACGTCCTACGGCGTCGATCTCGTCGATAAAGATGATCGACGGGGCCTGGGACTTGGCCTCCTTAAAGAGGTCACGCACGCGGCTGGCGCCGACGCCCACGAACATCTCAACAAAGTCAGAGCCCGAGATGCTAAAGAACGGCACGCCCGCCTCGCCGGCAACGGCCTTGGCCAGCAACGTCTTACCGGTACCCGGAGGGCCCACCAGCAACACGCCGCGGGGAATCTTGGCGCCCAGCTTGCGATAGCGGTCCGGGTCGCTCAAGAAATCGCGAATCTCTTCGAGCTCCTCGACCGCCTCATCCACGCCAGCAACGTCCTCGAACTTGACCTTGGGACGCGTAGCCTCGTTGGTCTTGGCATTGGTCTTGCCAAGCTGCATGTTCCTGTTGTTGGCACCCATCATCTGGCGCATAAAGTAGAACATGATGGCGATCAAGGCAATCGCCGGAAGCACACTCATCGCCAAGTCGCCCCAAAAATCGGGATCGTTGGTGTTGACGATGTACTTGGTATCGGGGTGCTCCGCCATGAGCTCGGCAAGCGAATCGGAACCGACATAGGTCGAGGAAAAGCTCTTGAGCTCGCTCGTGTCGCCCTTGTCCTTTTTCGTCTTCCAGTAATGACCCGTCACGCTTCCGTCCTGAACCGTATAGGTCAGATCTTCGACGCGATCCTGCTTGATGGCGCTGACCATCTCACTCGTCGCGAGCTTTACGGTATTGCTGGAGTTGGCAAAGCCGGAGCCCATGTTAAAGAAGGCGTAACCCAGGAGCGCGCAAGCCAAAAGAAAATACAGCCAGCCCGTACGCGTGGGCTTCTTGCCTCCGGGCATCCCCGGGATCTTTGGGTCCCGGGGAGTCTGGGAATTGTTGTCGTTACGGTCGTCGGGCATCTTACGAATAAACCTCCGGTTTCAAAATGCCCAGATACGGAAGGTTGCGATAGCGCTCGGCATAGTCGAGGCCGTAGCCCACCACAAAGGCATCGGGGCAATGGGTTCCAACATACTTGGGCGTGACGGCCGAGACGCGGTCCTCAACGTCCTTCCACAGGAAGGCGGCGACCTCCAGCGAGGCGGGCTTGCGGCTCTCAAGGTTCTTCATCAGATACTTGAGCGTCAGCCCCGAGTCCAGAATGTCCTCGACGATCAGCACGTCGCGACCACGGATGTCGATATCCAGGTCCTTAATGATACGCACGATGCCCGAAGACTTCACACCGTCGCCATAGCTCGAAACAGCCATGAAATCGATGTTGGTCGGCAGCTCGATCTTGCGCATCAGGTCGCCCATAAAGACCACGGCGCCGCGCAGGACCGCAATCAGCACCAGATCCTTACCCGCATAGTCGCGCGTAATCTGCTCGCCCAAGCGAGAGACGATACCGTCGATATCCTCCTGCGTAAACAGAACCTTCTCGATATCCGGATGTTGAGAAGCCATGACAACCCTTTCTTGTGCTTAATCGCCCACACACCGCCGTATGGACGCGAACTACACATTCTAGCAGCGCACGGGGTATATTTTCCAGCCCGTACGCCATCAGCGCGGGAATACCGCCAACGTCGCACAGAATAGCTGGCGCGGGACGCTATTCCGCATCGACTACGCGGAGCAGATAGGCCACGCGCGTCGCCGCCGTGCACTTAAAACGTTCGTCCGCGCGAACTCCGGCGGCCCACACCACGGCACCCCCCGGCGCCGTCCTCACCATGGGCACGCCGGCGCGCTCGGAAACGGGAATACGAGCCTCGTTCAGCAGGTCTGACACTTTCTTGCTTCGGCCGTTCATCCCCAACGGGCACATCACATCTCCCGGTGCGGGACCGTCCACCCACAGGCGCGCCAATCGCGCCTCGGCAGGGATCTCGCCATGCGAGCCCGCCAGGATCCGCTCACTATCGCTGTCGGCAAAACCCAGGGCAGCCGCGTCTACCAAAGCTGTCACTTCCCCGGCAGCCGCAAGCTCACGGGCGCGGCGCACGATATCGCATCCCGGTTCAACGGCCATCGGCTCTGCGACCAGCACACGTCCCCCGCCCAACGGCAAACGACCGGGTACGGTAACCCAGTCCGCGACCAGGCCCTCGCGAGCCACCGGCGCCTTAAACGCCAGCATGCCAAACTCAATGCGTGCGTCAATCCCCGCCGGAAGCGTGACCGAGCCGGCGCCCTCGGCAACGCAGGAAAGGACTCGCTCCACATGTCGCATCTCTGGACGAGCGTCCGGATCGATGCGTTTAATCGCCAGTCTCACGATGCGCCGCGCGATTACCACCTCAGCCGCGGCCAGTCGACGAGCGTCAAGGACCAGTGCACCCGCCGCCTCCTTACGCAGGCAGCTTCGGAACGCCTGTGCGGAAAGCTGGGAAAGAAAGGCATCCTCATCGCCTAAGATCTCGCAGGCGGCGCCAATCGTCTTACAGACGCTCGCGTTGCGCTGCGCCACCACCGGCATCACCCGATGGCGCACATAGTTGCGCAAGTACGAAACGTCCTCGTTGCTTTCATCTTCACGCCACGGTTGACCATGCACCTGCAGATAGCCCACGAGCTCGCCATGAGTTAGGTCGAGCAAGGGGCGCACCACGATATTCCTTCGACGGGGAATGCTCGAAAGCCCAGCCGGGCCCGACCCCTTAATGGCGTTCATCAAAAATGTTTCCGCGCGGTCCGACGAGGTATGCGCGGTACAGATACGAGCCGCCGTCCGCGGTGCGCCCGATTCGGCACAAAGTTCGCGAACATATCTCCGCGCCGCGGCATAGCGCACCTCGCGGGCCGCAGCCTCGATATTGCCCGATTCGTCATCAAAATAGGCATGCTCAACGCACAGCGGCAAGCCGTATTGCACGCACAAATCACGTACAAAGGCCTCGTCGCCATCGGATGCCTCCCCGCGCAGATGATGGTTCACATGCAGCACGTGCAAACGCTCGCGTGCAATGGAAGCGATGCCGCGCCCGTCCTGGATATCCAGCTTTGATGTGCAAGCCATAAGGAGCAGCGCCGTCGAGTCCGCACCGCCTGATACCATGAGCACTACGGGGGCAGCGGTCTGCCGCGTTGCCAGAACGTTCTTATCCGTCCTCGGCGCGGCATGATGTCCATAGTGCTGAGATACCGTTGGCATTCGCTTCCTCCTCTATTCGTCCGCACCCATTGTATCCTTTGGAATCTTATGTCTCGCCTGCACCTTCATATCCTCGGCAGCGGCTCAAAAGGCAACTGCGCACTCGTCGAGGGGCCTCAGGGGCTCATCATGATCGATAACGGCCTGTCCCGCCGCGAGACACTTAAACGCATGGAGGAACTTGGCCTCTCGGCAGACGACGTCGCCGCTCTTGTAATCACTCATGAGCATGGAGACCATATCAAGGGGCTCGATGTATGGTGCAAGCACTGGCATGGCCCCCTCTTTGCCAGTAGGGACACCCTTTCATGCAAAGAAAACCTCGCGCACCTGCCCGTGGAGGAATTTGACCCCGGCGACACGCTCCCCATTGTCGGCATCCAGGTACATACCTACTCAACATCGCACGATGTCATCAATCCTGTCGGCTATCGATTCAATGCTCTCGATGATTCCATTGGGTTTGCCACCGACACCGGAGAGTTGTCGAGCAAGGCCATAGGCATCCTCAAAGACTGTCGAGTTCTCGCGCTCGAAAGCAACCACGATGTAACTATGTTGCGCGAAGGACCGTACCCACGCTTTCTTCAGGAGCGCATCCTGTCCACAAAGGGGCATCTCTCCAACAACCAAGCCGCCGAAGCCGCGCGAGAACTTGTTACCGATCGCACAGAACAGCTCATCGCCATGCACATCAGCCAGGACAATAATCGTCCAAGCCTTACCGTCAAAAGCTATGCCAACGCGCTTGATGCAAGTCTCGATGATGAACTCGGCAGCTCAGCCACCTATCTTCAAGGGCCACGGAAGCTCTCGATACGCCCTGCAAGTCAGTATCAACCGACAACTATTCAATAGCCCCTCAAGACAACAAAGGGGGGCTGGGAATCACTTCCCAGCCCCCCTTAACTCATACTCTCGATTGAAGCAGAGCCATCGTTAGTCGATGGAGATCTTCGTAACGTTCTTCTTCTCGACGATCTTGGGGACCGTAACGGTCAGGATGCCGTCAGCGTACTTAGCCGAGAGGCCCTCGCTCGAAGCGTCCTTTAGATACACGCCACGCGTCGCGCTGTACGAGCTGAACTCCTTCTGCAGGAAGTTCTTGCCCTCGTTCTCCTCGTCTTCCTCGACATTCACGCTAATGGACAGACGGCCCTCATTGAGCTCGACATCGATATCGTCCTTGGCGACACCGGTCAGATAGGCCTTGACCTCATAGCCGTCGCCCTTATCCTCAACGTCAACGGGAAACGCCTTGGAAGCAATCGAGTTGTTTGCAAGGTCGGTCATATCATCAAACAGATCGAACAGCGAGCTAGCAGAAGGACGAACGCCAAAAACCGAACGATAAGGAACCATGCTTGCCATGTTTACCACTCCTTTTAGGACTGCCGAGCCATCTTCTAGGTGACTGGGACTTCTTTTGACGCTCTTATATATGCCCACACAGTGCTTATATATACATCGACTATAAAGTTTTTTGAGTCCAGTACTATAAGCATATCTAAGTGTGTATGACTCAGGTTTTAGTAAGGTTAAGGTTCTTTGAACCAGAGCTTAAATACCGAGTATGTCCCCAGCTACAAATAACAAGGGGCTTACAATGAGCGCGTACACGTTGTTGGTAACGAGCTAAAGGGCATCATGGACGACCAAAACCAGAACAAAATGTTTATGCAGACGCAGGGGGAAGATACTTCCACGCAGCCGCCACGGTTCCATCGCCCCCACATCTCGCAAGAGCCCATTAATGATCCTGAGCCCGAGTATGTGACGAGAAATCGATATCAAACGCTCGAGGATGCCCAAACGGGACGTAAACATATGGGCGTCGCCTCGGGAGACCCTGTATATCTGAAAGACGCACCATTATCTAAAAACAGCGCAGCTAGTGATGAGCCACTGAAAGCATCCGCCGCTCATCAACAAAGAGGTCCTCGACCAAAGCAAACCTTAACGCATTCGGCTCGTTATCTCGAGACGCCAAAACAAGGAAAATCAATCTTCGTTTCGTCAAGTAAACGACGCAAGCAACATCGACTGGCAATCCTGCTTTTGATCATTGCGGCCATAGCAGTTGCCCTTATTATTCGTTTTATTTTCTTTAAATAAAAGCTCAATACCAAAAAGAATTAAATCGTCTGGCGTAAATGAGTCATTTATGCCCCGCAAACGCAAAAAAGGGGAGGCCGCGAGGCCTCCCCCTTCTCAGTTCGATGACGGCTCGGTGCCGTCCACCGGTCAGCGGCGCCCTGGCCTCCCACGGGCTGGCCCCGCAGTACTCTCGGCGCGATGGGGCTTAGCTTCCGGGTTCGGAACGGGA
>DBGEDL010000045.1:0-3842 GCA_048375035.1 Collinsella sp. | reverse complement strand
AAAACATTCCGCAGACCAGAAACGCCCCCGTTCGTAGCTCCGAAGGAGCAGAACGGGGGCGTTTCATTGGTCGAGGACGTTTTCAGGGGTTAACCTGTGCGGCCTTCGGGCGAGTACGTCCGCTACTCAGCCATCTGAGCCTGGACGGCGGTGATGGCCACGACACCCACGATGTCGTCGGCAGAGCAGCCGCGCGACAGGTCGTTGACCGGCTTGGCGATGCCCTGCAGGATGGGGCCGTAGGCGTCGGCACCGGCGAAGCGCTGGACCAGCTTGTAGCCGATGTTGCCGGCCTCGAGGTCGGGGAACACGAGCACGTTGGCCTTACCGGCGACAGAGGAGCCGGGGGCCTTGAGCTGGGCGACGGTGGGGACGATAGCGGCATCGAGCTGCAGGTCGCCGTCGATGGCGAGCTCGGGGGCCTTCTCCTTGCAGAACTTCACGGCTTCCTGGACCTTCTTGGCAACCTCGCCGCCGGCGGAGCCCATGGTGGAGTAGGAGAGCATGGCCACGTGCGGCTCGACATTGCCCATGAAGGTGGACCAGGAGTGAGCGGAGGCAATGGCAATCTCGGAGAGCTCGTCAGAGGACGGGTTGATGTTGAGGCCGCAGTCGGCAAAGATCAGCGTGCCGTCGGTGCCAAACTGCGGGGTGTCGGTGCACATCACGAAGAAGGCCGAGACCAGTTTGGTGCCCGGGGCGGTCTTGAGGATCTGCAGCGCGGGGCGCAGGGTGTCGGCGGTGGAGTGGCAGGCGCCGGAGACCAGGCCGTCGGCATCGCCCATCTTGACCATCATGGTGCCAAAGTAGGTGGCATCCATCACCTGGGCGCGAGCCTGCTCGATGGTGACGCCCTTCTTGGCGCGGAGCTCGGCAAACTTCTGCGCGTACTCCTCGTGCTTCTCGGCGTTGCGCGGGTCGATGACGGTGGCGCCGGGAACGTTGATGTCATCAGGATTGCCCAGGATGACGATGTTGGCCAGGCCCTCCTCGATGATCTTGTTCGCCGCGACGATGGTGCGCGGATCCTCGCCCTCGGGCAGGACGATGGTCTTAAGGTCGGCCTTGGCGGCAGACTTCATACGGTTTAGGAAATCGCTCATGTTACTCCTTACAAGCGTTTCGCTAAGCTCCAGGCACCCGGCTGTTCACGAATAAACCCGCTGCTAGCGGGTTTACCTTTCAATTATGTTCGCCGCGGTGCTTGAGCTTTCCTTGTGTGGCAAGCTCATTATAGGACGCATTAGCGCTATAATCGCTCTGATAAATATGTCTCGATGTATGTTCGAGAAAAAGCCCAGTTAAAAAGCGTGTGGCTTTTGACAAGGAGTATCGATGCAGATTACCTCAGGCCTGCCTGAAGGCTTTAATGCCGGTGCGTACGACATGATCGTTGTCGGTGCCGGGTACGCTGGTGCCGTTTGTGCCCGCCGTCTTGCCGAGACTATCGGCTATCGCGTTGCCGTTCTGGAGCGTCGTAGCCACATTGCGGGCAATGCCTACGACTGCGCTGACGAGGCTGGAATCCTGATCCACGAGTACGGTCCGCACATTTACCACACCTTTAACGAGCGCGTGCACAATTTCCTGTCGCGCTTTACCAAGTGGACGGACTATCAGCACAAGGTGCTTGCCAACATCAACGGCACTCTTATGCCCGTGCCCTTCAACCACGCGAGCCTCAAGCTTGCTTTTGGCGATGAGCGCGGCGAGGAGCTGTATCAGAAGCTCGTGGAGACCTTTGGCAAGGACGTCAAGGTGCCCATTATGGAGCTGCGCAAGAAGAACGACCCGGATCTTGCCGAGGTCGCTGACTACGTCTACGAGAACGTCTTTTTGCATTACACCATGAAGCAGTGGGGCCAGACTCCCGACCAGATCGATCCCTCGATCACCGGTCGCGTTCCCGTCTTTGTGGGCGATGATGACCGCTACTTCCCGCAAGCTCCCTTCCAGGGCATGCCGCAGGACGGCTACACTGCGCTGTTCGAGCATATGCTCGATCATGACCTGATCGATGTATTCTGCGACGTGGACGCTCGCGATCTGTTCGAGATTGACGAGACCACCGTTAAAGTTGACGGCAAGGTCTATGGTGGCGAGATCGTCTACACCGGTCCGCTCGATGAGCTGTTCAACCTCGACCTGGGTGCTTTGCCGTACCGCACGCTCGATATGAAGTTCGAGACGCTCGATATGGATCAGTTCCAGCCCGTGGGCACCGTTAACTACACCACGAGCGAGGACTACACGCGCATTACCGAGTTCAAGAACATGACCGGTCAGGTCCTGCCCGGCAAAACCACCATCATGAAGGAATACTCCAAGGCCTATACGCCCGGCTCGGGCGAGACGCCGTACTACGCCATTCTTGAGCCCGAGAACCGCGAGCTCTATGAGCGCTATCTTGAGCGCGTCCAGAACCTGACGAACTTCCACCCGGTGGGTCGCTTGGCCGAGTATCGCTACTACGATATGGACGCCGTGACCAATTCCGCCCTCGATCTTTCGGATGAGATTATCGCCTGCTATGCATAAAGTCATAACATTCGGTATTCCCTCGTATAACGCCGCCAAGGACATGGACCATTGCATCACCTCCATCCTGGAGGGAAGCAATTACGCCACCGATGTCGAGATTATTGTCGTTGACGACGGCTCCAAGGACGAGACGGCCGCCAAGGCCGATGAGTGGGAGGCCCGTTATCCCGGTATCATCCGCGCGGTGCACCAGGAGAACGGCGGCCACGGTATCGCCGTCCTTTCGGGCCTGCGCGAGGCGCAGGGTACGTACTACAAGGTCGTAGACTCCGACGACTGGCTCGACGGCGCGGCCCTTTCGACCATGCTGTCGATCCTGCGTGGCTTTGAGGAGCGCGACCAGCGCGTCGACCTGTTTATCTCCAACTACGTGTACGAGAAGGTCTACGAGGGCACGCATACCGCTATTGGCTACAAGTTTGCCCTGCCGCGTAAAAAGATTTTCACCTGGGATCAGATCGGGCACTTCCGTCTGGACCAGAATCTGCTTATGCACAGTCTGTGCTATCGCACGGACGTGCTGCGCGAGTCTAACCTGCCCATGCCGCCGCACACCTTCTACGTAGACAACATCTACGCATACGTGCCGCTGCCGCGCTGCAAGACCATCTACTACGCCGATATCGACCTCTACCGCTACTTCATTGGCCGCGAGGGCCAGAGCGTCAACGAGGCTACGATGGTCAAGCGTCTGGACCAGCAGTTCCGCGTTACGCGCATTATGATGGAGTCGTTCCATCTGTACAGCGATGTTGAGTCTTCGCGCCTGCGCTCGTACATGATGGGCTATTTCACCATGATGATGGCGATCTGTTCAGTGCTCACCAAGCTTTCCGAGGAAGAGTGCGCCGATGAGCGCCTGAAGACGCTGTGGAATGATCTGAAGGCTTACGACGAGCGCATGTATCGTCGCGCCCGCTACGGCGTGGTGGGCTTCTTTACCAATCTGCGTGGACGGTCCGGAGACAAAACCACACTCGGCCTATACCGTCTTGCCTCAAAGATCTTCAAATTCAACTAGCACAGAAACGCTCGGGTAACGGGGACCCCTGGTCCTTAACTTGCTACTTCGAACAGTCCTGCGCAAGACGGAGGCGCCACTGGCGCCTCCTTTGCGTGCGGAACTCGTATCAAGTTAAGGACCAGGGGTCCTCTGCTATGTCCAGCTTAATGTCAGGCTACAGAATTTGAAGATCTTCGACGCGCGGTACACAGGGGCCTGGGCTGAAAAGAAGCTGGTTGGTAGGTTGCCCGGTGGGGCTTGGTTATGTTTGTCGCGAGTTCCGCACGAGCCGAAGAGC
>DBGEDL010000044.1:0-10476 GCA_048375035.1 Collinsella sp. | reverse complement strand
CGAGGCCCCGCGCTCCAGCATCCTCTGGACCGTGTCCCGCTCGTGCCTCGTGAGCCTTCCGTAGGCCCTCGGGGCCGCCTCCGCGGAACCCTTCTTCCTCTTTCCGGACATGCCGTCCTCCGATCTCCCGGGGCCGGCCGGTCCGGCCCTCAGGGTATCGGGTTCCCACATTCATCCGCACATGTGCGGATGAATGTGGGAGGTGTTCGGATAAAGTTGATAATCAAGGGAGATGTACCTACTAGCAGTACATTTTGCGTAATCTGGGCAAACGCTGATTAATTGCTCGTATAATGTCGTCTGTCGAAAGATACAAAAACCTGTACTTTTGCGACCGCGCCTAGCTGCGAGCGAGAAGCCTGTTCTAAACGCCCCTGCATTTGTGTGCATCGCAAAGCCAAAAGAGGGGGCGAGAACATGGAACAGACGGCACGGCGCCAAGAGCAGCTGCCGGGCGCATTTAACGGCGCCACCACCAACAGTCAACACGGCCGCGTCCGCTGGTATCTGGTTCACACCCCCAATGGAAAAGAGCGCGAGACCTGCGAAAAGGTCCGCCGTATTATCCCGAACAACCTTATGCAGGATGCTTTTGTGATGCAAAAGGAGTTCTGGTTTAAGCGGGACGGCGCATGGTCGCTCCAAACCAAACCTATGTACAAGGAATATTTCTTCGTCGCTACGCACGATGCTGCCGCGCTCGATAGGGCCCTGGCCCAGTTGAGCTTTGGCTGTCGCATCGCCGGCAGTAGGGAGCGGGCGTACATGCCCATGCCGGACGATGCGCAGGATTGGTACCGCAGCGTGCTGGACGACGACGGAGTGGTGCGCAACAGCGTTGCGCGCATAGAAGATGGCGTGTTGCACATAGAACAGGGTCCCTTGGTGGGGCAAGAGGCTCGCGTTAAAAAGATCGACCGTCATAAACGCTGGTGCCTGGTAGACGTGGGCGATGGCGATTCCGTTTTTAGGGAGCTGCTACCGCTTGACGTTCCCAGCAAAACGTAAGGGAGACGTTGCACTAGCAAATTACTTGATTTTGGATTCATAGATGGGGGGGGGTTCCTGGGGACAGGAACGTAAGTTTTATTGTGGCTGCTAATAAAGAAGTGACAGAGAGCAATGCGCCCGCGGGGGGCAGCGCTGATTGCTCAGGCTATGGACCAGCGTGAATGCACCGGTCGATATAAGGCTGTGCAATCCATCATGGACTGGGACAACTCGCGCCTGGCCTACCGTGCCGTCAAGCGCGCGTTCGACATCGTGTTCAGCGGCTGCGTGCTGGCCGTCATTGCCGTGCCGAGTCTGGTGCTTGCCGCGGCAATCCGCCTGGAGAGCGAGGGCAACCCGTTCTACAGTCAAATTCGCGTGGGCCAGACCCACCGCGACGGCAGCCTGTCCACCTTCCGCATGTGGAAGTTCCGCAGCATGTACAGGGACGCCGACGAGCGCCTCGCCGAGCTCAAGGGGCAGAACGAGATCGCCGGCGCCATGTTCAAGATGAGGGAGGACCCCCGCGTCACCAAGATCGGCAGGTTCATCCGCAAGCATTCCATCGACGAGTTTCCGCAGTTTCTGAACGTGTTCCTGGGCCAGATGTCCGTGGTGGGCCCGCGCCCGCCGCTGCCGAACGAGGTCGCGGAGTACACCAAGTACGACCTGCAGCGCCTGGCCGTGAAGCCGGGCATCACCGGCTGGTGGCAGGTTACCGACCGCAATGACACGGACTTCGACGGCATGGTACAGCGTGACTTGGAGTACATCGCCAAGCGTGGCGTGGTCACCGATTTCAAGATCGTTCTCCTCACGGTCGTTGAGGTCTTTACCGGTGGAGGTGCTTGCTAATTATGCACTCCAAAGATTCAGGAAGAATAGAATTGATAACTAATCAGGTAGAGTCTGCTTTTAAAAACTGGGCGTCTTGTTTGACGGGCACAGATAGGGCTGAGCTCCTTGCATTAGATGAGCCTGCAAAGGCAGATTCTTTTTTTCGCAACCTCGAGTTTGGTACCGGCGGCTTGCGTGGCAAGTTAGGTCTCGGTCCCAACCGTCTGAACGTCTATACCGTCGGCAAGGCTACGCAAGGTCTGGCGGATTACCTGAATGGCAACTTTGAGAATCCGACAGTCGCTCTTTGCCGTGACACCCGTCATGGCTCCCAGGAATTCGTGCACCGCGTCGCCGAAGTGCTCGCCGGCAATGGAATCAAATCCTATCTGTTCAATCGCGTCGAACCCACCCCCGCGTTGAGTTTCGCCGTCCGCGTGCTGGGCTGCTCGGCCGGCGTCAACATCACCGCATCGCACAACCCCGCCGCGTACAACGGATACAAGGTCTACGGCGCCGACGGCTGCCAGATTACCGTCGAGGCGGCGGAGGCCATCCAGGCGGCAATCGATCCTGTCGACTGCTTCGATGGCATAAAAGCGATGGCGTTCGATAGAGCCCTGGAAGAGGGGCTGGTGCAGTGGGTTCCCGAGAGAGTTCTTGACCGTTACATAGAGAAGACGCTTGAGGTCTCCACGGGCGAGGACTGTTCCGCCCTCCGCATAGTCTATACCCCGCTTCACGGCGTCGGCCTGGAGTGCGTGTCTCGCGTACTCGAGAGGATTGGCCTGGCGAAGGTCGCGACCGTTGACGAGCAGTGCGTCCAGGACGGCGACTTCCCGACCTGCCCGTACCCCAACCCCGAGGTGCGCGAGGCGCTGAAACTCGGGCTTGAGTACTGTGACAGAGTGAAGCCCGACCTGCTCCTGGCGACCGACCCGGACACCGACCGCGTCGGCATCGCCGTCCCGCATGCCGGGGAATACAGGCTGCTCACCGGCAACGAGGTGGGCCTGCTCCTGCTCGATTTCCTCGCCACCAAGGCGGTCGAGTCCGGCGTCGACATGGTGCGAGAGGTCGCCTGCACCACCATCGTCTCCGCGCCCATGGCAGACGACGTCGCGCGCGCCCGCGGCCTCGAGCTGCGCCGCACGCTCACCGGCTTCAAGTTCATCGGCGAGCAGGTCGGCGTGCTGGAGTCCGAGGGGCGCGAGGGCGACTTCCTCATGGGCTTCGAGGAGTCCTACGGCTACCTCGCCGGCACCTCCGTCCGTGACAAGGACGCCGTGGTAGCCTCCATGCTCATCTGCGAGCTCGCTGCACATTGGAAGAAGAGGGGGATGGACCTCTACGAGGCCATGGAGCGCCTCTATGAGGAATATGGCTACTGGTCGAGCTCGTTGCTCGGCCAGGCATACGAGGGTCCCGAGGGGGCGTCCGACATGGCTGCGATGATGTCCGGCCTCCGAGAGCATGCTCCGGAGCATATCGGCGGCATGGCCGTCGCGGAGCGCATCGATTACGCCCAGGGCGCGCCTATGCCCGTCGTCAACCCGACCGATGAGCCCCAGCGCCTTCCCGAGGCGGACGTCCTCGAGTTCAGGCTCGCCGACGGCTCCCGGGTCCTGTTCCGGCCCAGCGGCACCGAGCCCAAGGCCAAGGCCTATGTGTTCGCGAAGGGCGTGGACCGCACCGAGTCCGAAGCCAAGCTCGCCGCGCTGGTCGCGGACGCCAAGTCGATCCTGGGAGGGACCCGCTAATGATCCATCTCGTCCTACTCTCCGGCGGCTCGGGCACGCGCCTGTGGCCGCTCTCCAACAGCACCCGTTCCAAGCAGTTCCTTAAGGTTCTGCGTGACGCGGACGGCAACCATGTCTCCATGGTTCAGCGCGTCTTCGGCCAGATCGGCGCCATCGATGCGGAGGTCGACATCACCATCGCCACCTGTGCCAGCCAGGAGGGCTCCGTCCGTCGGCAGGTGAGCGGCGACTACGCGCTGGTCCTCGAGCCCGAGCGCCGCGACACTGCTCCCGCCATCATGCTCGCCTGCGCGAATCTCGCGCTCGAACAGGGCGCCGGCGAGGGCGACACTGTCATCGTCATGCCCATCGACAGCTACGCGGACCAGGCGTACTACGACAGCGTCGTGAGGCTCGACGAGGCCGTCCAGGCGGATTTCGCCGAGCTGGTCCTCATGGGCGTGGAGCCCACCTACCCCAGCGGCAAGTACGGCTACATCGTGCCCGCGGCGGGGGAGGGCTGGCCCCGACGTGTCGATTGCTTTACGGAGAAGCCCGACGAGGGAACCGCGCGGGAGCTCATCTCCCAAGGGGCCCTCTGGAACTGCGGCGTGTTCGCGTTCAGGCTCGGCTGGCTCACCGGCCTCACCGCCAGGTACCTGTCCTGCGGCACTTTCGACGAGTTCCGTTCGCGCTACGCCGAGCTGCCAAAGAACTCCTTCGACTACGAGGTCGTGGAGAGAGCGTCGTCCATCGGCGCGGTCTCCTACGCGGGCGAGTGGAAGGACCTGGGCACCTGGAACACGCTGACCGACGAGATGGCGGACTACACCTCCGGCCGCGTCGTGGTCGATTCTAAGACGTGCAGCAACGTCCACGTTATCAATGAGACCGGTTTTCCGATGGTCGTCGCGGGCATCTCCGATTCGGTTGTCGTGGCGACGCCGGACGGCATTCTCGTCTCCGGCAAGGAGGCGTCGGCCAACATCAAGTCTGAGGTCAACGCCGTCGCGGAGAGCCGCCCCATGTACGAGCAGCGCTCCTGGGGCGAGTACCGCGTCATCGACAGCAGCGTCTTCCCCGACGGGGCAAAGGCGCTCACGAAGGAGCTCATCATCCGCGAGGGCGGCCAGCTGGACTACCAGCGCCACATGCATCGCGGGGAGGTCTGGACAGTCATCTCCGGCACCGGCGAGGTTGTCCTGGACGGGCTGGTGCAGCAGGTTCGCGCTGGCTCCGTCGTGCAGATACCTGCCGCAACGCAGCATTCGGCACGAGCGCTCGGGGGAGATTTACACGTAATCGAGGTCCAGCACGGCGAGACGCTCGTTCAAGAGGACATTGAACGCTTCGGCGATTTCTGGAAGGAATAGTGTGAGTTATATTCGTAAACAACCGAAGGTGGCTTTAGTTCATGACTGGCTCGTGAGCGAGGGCGGTGCCGAGCAGGTTCTTAAGTGCTTTCATGAAATTTGGCCCGATGCTCCAATTTACACGCTTGTTTATAACGAAAAGAAAGCACCGGCTTGGACGCACGGGCTTGATATTCGCACAACTTATATCCAGGATTGGCCCGGCGGCAAGACGCATCATAAGTTTCTGCTGTCCTTCATGCCTAGGGCCTGGGAAGCTCTTGATCTTACTGAGTACGATCTTGTAGTTAGTTCGTGTGCAAGCTGCTGCAAGGGCGTCATTACTCGACCGGATGCCGTGCATATCTGCTATTGCCATTCGCCAATTCGTTACGTCTGGGATCTCTATTACGACTATCTCGAGGGCGCTTCTGCAATTAAGCGCGCCTTTATGCCTTCGATGATTCATAAAGTTCGGATGTGGGATTTTCAGGCAGCTCAACGGGTCGATTGTTTTGTCTCTAACTCTGACTATGTTGGCAGACGTATTTCAAAATTTTATCGCCGTGAGTCCACGACCGTGTATCCCGGTATCCGCCTGCTAGAGGGTCCTGTCTCCGAGGAGCGCGGCGACTACTATTTCATTCTCTCTCGCTTCGTAGGCTACAAGCGCGTTGATCTCGCGATCGAGGCTTGTAATAAGTTGGGCCGAAAGCTCATTGTGGCCGGCTCTGGCGGTGAGGAGGAACAGAGGCTGCGAGCTATGGCGGGCCCGACCGTTGAGTTCGTGGGTCGCGTCTCCGAAGACCAGCTTAATGAATATTATGCGCATGCTAAAGCGTTTCTCTTCCCCGGAATTGAGGACTTCGGTCTCACTCCGCTTGAGGCTATGGCCGGCGGCTCCCCCGTCCTCGCTTACGGGGAGGGCGGCGCTTTGGAGACTGTGGTAGACGGGGAGACCGGCATGTTCTTCCATGAGCAGGACGCCGACTCACTCGCGGCTTGTATCAAGGAATTCGAACGCCGGAGCTTCAGTGCCGCGGCCTGTCGCGCCCGCGCTGAGCAGTTCTCTACTGAGGTGTTCAAGGACCGGTTCGCTGATTTCTGTGACCGCACCCTCGCTGGCGAGTTTGGGGAATAGATGCTTCTTCAGAACGTCGTCATAATCACGAATCAGGCGAGCACCATGGGTGGTGCTGAGAAGGTGGCGTGCCGTTGTGCCATTCTGATGGCCGAGCGTGGGTTCAACACCTATCTTTTTGCTGGCACGGGGCCGGTATCTCCTGAACTTGTCCAGTCGGGTGTCCATGTGACTTGTCTTGACGGGGAATACACTGCCGCCGCAGGACGGAACAAGATTGCCGCTGCGGCTCAAGGTTTTTGGAATGCCAGAGCAGGGCGCGAGCTCTCGCGTCTTCTTGCCGGACTCGATCCCGCGAGCACCGTGGTGAACCTCCACTCTTGGACGCATACGATGTCGTCCTCGATTCTAGAGTCCGTTCGGCGTGCCGGGTTTCCTTTGCTCATTACTGCTCACGACTATTCCCTCGCCTGCCCCAACGGCGGGTTCTATAACTACGTCGACTGGAAGCCGTGTGAGCTGCGTGAGTGCGGGCACGAGTGCCGCCGCATTAACTGTGACAAGCGGAGTTTTGCCCAGAAGAAGTACCGTGTCATCCGCTTTGATGTGCAGACGCGTATCCTCAGGAAGATGCAACCGATGCCGGGCATTATCTTTCTGTCGCGTTTTTCGGAGAACGTTCTGCGCGAAAGTATTCCCTTTGCCTTTAGCTCTTACCGTGTAGACAATCCTATCGAGGCAGATTGGGATACTCCCGTATGCAACCCGAACTATGAAGAGCGACCCATCGACATGCTTTATGTGGGCAGGATCGACCCTGAGAAGGACTGTGCACTCTTCTGTCGCGTGGTGAAGGCGGTTGGTGGCAGGGCTGTTGCAGTTGGTGACGGATCGCAAGAGTGCGAACTTGCTCGTAAATATCCCTGTGTTGAATTCGTTGGACGAAAGAGCGCTTCTGAGGTGCGTAATTACTACAAACAAGCGAAGTGTCTTGTTTTTCCGTCCTCTTGGTATGAGACACAGGGCCTTGTGCTACGTGAAGCCCAGATTGCTGGATCTGTGCCTTGCGCTTTGAGGGGCGGAACAGCTGGCGAAGACTCTGTGCGTGATGGTTATGACGGAATCATTGCGCCTCATGACGATGAGGCCGCCCTCGTCAACGCCGTAAAAATAATTCTTGAACGAGATGTGAACGACCGCATGCGTAAACAGATTGCTGCTCAGGATTTCACGCTCTATAAGCCAGAAAAGTTCGCCGACCGAATGGTTGTGATCTATGAAGAGTTTTTGTCAACAAGAGGTGGCAATTAAATGAAGGGCATCATCCTCGCCGGCGGGTCCGGCACGCGCCTATACCCGCTCACGCTCGTGACCTCCAAGCAGCTGCTTCCGGTCTACGACAAGCCCATGATCTACTACCCGCTGTCCACCCTCATGCTGGCGGGCATCCGGGACATCCTGGTCATCTCCACGCCGAACGACCTGCCCAACTTCGAGCGCCTGCTCGGGGACGGCTCGCGCTACGGCGTGAACCTCTCCTACGCCGACCAGCCGAGCCCGGACGGCCTGGCCCAGGCGTTCACCATCGGCGAGGGGTTCATCGCCGGCGAGCCGTGCGCGCTCGTGCTCGGCGACAACATCTTCTACGGCAACGGCCTGTCGCGCCACCTGACGCGCGCCGTCCAGAACGCAGAGTCCGGTAGGGCAACGGTCTTCGGCTACCACGTGGACGACCCCGAGCGCTTCGGCGTCGTGGAGTTCGACGGGGAGGGCAGGGCCGTCTCCATCGAGGAGAAGCCCGCCGAGCCCAAGAGCTCCTATGCCGTCACCGGCCTGTACTTCTACCCGGGCGACGTGGCCGCCAAGGCGCATGAGGTCGAGCCGTCGGCCCGCGGCGAGCTGGAGATCACCACGCTCAACCAGATGTACCTGGAGGAGGGGACGCTGTCCGTCGTGACGCTGGGCCGCGGGTACGCGTGGCTCGACACCGGCACCATGGAGAGCCTGCACGAGGCCGCGGAGTTCGTCCGCGCCGTGGAGCACTCCCAGGACCTTCCCGTGTCCGTCCCCGAGGAGATCGCCTGGGAGAACGGCTGGATCACGACCGCCGAGCTGGAGGAGGCCGCGAAGGCCTACGGCAAGTCGGTCTACGGGCAGCACCTGAAGAAGGTCGCCGCCGGCGAGATCGTCAACAGCCCGCGCGAGTACTAGGAACTGAGGAGACATGCATATGGCAGAGGAGACCTTCTCCCCGAAGAACATCATCGTCACGGGCGGCTGCGGCTTCATCGGCAGCAACTTCGTGCACTACGTGGTCAACAACCACCCCGAGGTGCACGTCACCGTCCTGGACAAGCTGACCTACGCCGGCAACCCCGAGAACATCGCGGGCCTGCCCTCCGACCGCGTCGAGCTCGTCGTGGGCGACATCTGCGACGCGGAGCTGCTTGATAAGTTGGTGCCGGGCCACGACGCCATCGTGCACTACGCCGCAGAGAGCCACAACGACAACTCCATCGCGGACCCGGAGCCCTTCCTGCGCACCAACGTGGAGGGCACCTTCCGCCTTCTGGAGGCCGTCCGCAAGCACGGCGTCCGCTACCACCACGTCTCCACCGACGAGGTCTACGGCGACCTGGCGCTCGACGACCCGGCCAAGTTCACCGAGGAGACGCCGTACCGCCCGAGCTCCCCGTACAGCTCGACGAAGGCGTCCTCCGACATGCTGGTCCGCGCCTGGACCCGCACCTTCGGCCTGCGCACCACGATCTCCAACTGCTCCAACAACTACGGCCCCTACCAGCACGTGGAGAAGTTCATCCCCAGGCAGATAACGAACATCATCGACGGCGTCCGCCCCAAGCTCTACGGGAAGGGCGAGAACGTCCGCGACTGGATCCACACCGAGGACCACTCCTCTGCCGTCTGGGACATCCTCACCAAGGGCCGCATGGGGGAGACCTACCTCATCGGCGCCGACGGCGAGAAGAACAACATCACGGTCCTGCACATGATCCTCGAGGCGATGGGACGCGACCCCGAGGACTTCGACTGGGTCGCCGACCGCCCCGGCCACGACCGCCGCTACGCCATCGACAGCACGAAGCTCCAGCGCGAGCTGGGCTGGAGGCCGGCCCACACCGACTTCGCCGAGGGGCTCAAGGCCACCATCGACTGGTACGTGGCCAACGAGTCCTGGTGGCGCCCGGCCAAGGAGGCCACCGAGGCCCGCTACCGCGCGCAGGGGCAGTAAGGAGAGCAGAGACATGGCAGACATCGCATTCGAGAAGGGCCTCTCCGTCACCGAGACCGGCATCGGGGGCCTCATGGTCGTCGACCTCGCCGTCCACGGCGACTCGCGCGGCTGGTTCAAGGAGAACTGGCAGCGCGCCAAGATGACCGCCCTGGGCATCCCCGACCTTAAGGTCGTCCAGAACAACGTCTCCTACAACGAGAAGAGGGGCGTCACCCGCGGCATCCACGCCGAGCCCTGGGACAAGTTCATCTCCGTGGCGCGCGGCAGCGTCTTCGGCGCCTGGGTGGACCTGCGCGAGGGCAGCGAGACCTTCGGCAAGGTCTACACCTGCACCCTGGACCCGTCCAGGGCCATCTACGTCCCGCGCGGCGTGGGCAACTCCTTCCAGGCGCTCGAGGACGGTACCGCCTACACCTACCTGGTGGACGCCCACTGGTCGCTGGAGCTCAAGAGGACCTACACCTTCGTGAACCTCGCCGACCCCGAGCTCGCAATCGAGTGGCCCATCCCGCTGGACCGGGCCACCGTCTCCGAGGCCGACCTCAACCACCCGATGCTGAAGGACGTCGTCCCGATGGCGCCCAGGCGCACCCTCGTCACCGGCTGCAACGGCCAGCTGGGCCGCGCGGTGCGCAGGCTGGCGGAGGAGCGCGACGTGGCGAAGGACTTCGACTTCTGCGACATCGACACCTTCGACATGTCCGACCCGGCGGCCTATTCCAAGTACGACTGGTCGCTCTACGGCACCGTCATCAACTGCGGCGCCTACACCGCCGTGGATAAAGCCGAGACCCCCGAGGGCCGCGTCGCCGCATGGAGGGCCAACGCGACCGGGCCGGCGCTCCTCGCCCGCACCTGCGCCGAGTACGGGATCACGCTCGTCCACGTGTCCAGCGACTACGTCTTCGACGGCACCGCCGAGGTGCATGACGAGGACGAGCCGTTCTCCCCGCTGTCCGTCTACGGCCAGACCAAGGCCGCCGGCGACATCGCCGTGGCCGGGTGCCCGCGCCACTACATCATGCGCAGCTCCTGGGTCATCGGCGAGGGCCACAACTTCGTGAAGACGATGAAGTGTCTGTCCGACCGCGTCGCCGACCCCGAGGATAAGTTGGAGCAGGTCACCGTGGTTGACGACCAGCTGGGCCGCCTGACCTTCACGCGCGACATGGCGGCCGCCATCTTCCACGTGCTGGAGCACAAGGCTCCCTACGGCACCTA
>DBGEDL010000043.1:0-6748 GCA_048375035.1 Collinsella sp. | reverse complement strand
CGCGACCTGGAGGAGTACATAGCCCATTGGAACACGCGGCGCAGGCAGGTAAGATTGAAGGGCCTGACGCCGGAGGAGTTCCGGAACCAGGCCCTTGCGGCGTAGTCGCTATTTATTCAGTCCAAGTTTCGGGGCGCAGTTCAAAGGCACCTTTGTGGTGGTTTTTCTTGCGCGGGCGTTAGGGGCGGACCTGGCCGGTGCCGCGGAGCTTGTATTTGTAGGTGGTGAGGGCCTCGGCGGCAAAGGGGCCACGGGCGTGGAGTTTTTGGGTCGAGATGCCGATCTCGGCGCCCAGGCCAAACTCGCCGCCGTCAGTGAAGCGAGTGCTGGCGTTGGCGTACACGGCCGAGGCATCGACCGCATCAAGGAAGCGCTCGCAAGCATCCGTGTCCTCGGCAACGACGGCCTCGGAGTGCATGGTGCCGTAGCGGTTGATGTGCTCGATGGCCTCGTCCTCGCTAGCCACGACCTTCACACTCATCTCGAGCGCCAGGTACTCGCGACCCCAGTCCTCCTCAGTCGCGGCGACGTAGTCATCGCCCTCTACAAAGCCGGCGTCGGCGCACGCGGCGCACGTGGCCTCGTCGCCGTGAATGAGCACGCCGTGGTCGTGCAGCACGGCAACGACCGCAGGCAAAAACGCATCGGCCACAGCACGGTCGACCAGCAGCGACTCGGCGGCATTGCACACGCCTACGCGCTGGGTCTTGGCATTGACGATAATGTTGAGCGCCTTATCAAAGTCGGCGGATTCATGCACGTAGATGTGGCAGTTGCCCGTGCCCGTCTCGATCACCGGAACGAGCGACTCGCGCACGCAGCGCTGAATCAGGCCTGCACCGCCGCGCGGAATGAGCACGTCGACGATACCGCGGAGCTTCATGAGCTCGCCGGTGGCTTCGCGATCGGTGGACTCAATCATCGAGACGGCCTCGCGCGGGAAGCCCTTGGCCTCGAGCGCATCGGCCAGCAGCTCGGCGATCATGGCACACGAGTGATAGGCCAGCGAGCCGCCGCGCAGAATGCAGGCGTTGCCGGTACGGATGCAGATGCCTGCGGCGTCGGCCGTCACGTTGGGGCGCGCCTCGTAGACCATAGCGACCAGGCCCAGCGGCACACTCACACGGGTCAGGTCCACGCCGCTTGCAAGCACGCGGTGGTCGAGCACGCGGCCCACGGGATCGGGCAGCTCGGCAAGCTTTTCCAGGCCGGCGGCCATGCCCTCGACGCGCTCGGGCGTCAGCAGCAGGCGATCGAGCAGTCCGGCCGAGGTACCCGCATCGCGCGCGGCGGACATATCGAGCTCGTTAGCGGCGACGATGGAGTCGACACCGTTGCGCAGTGCTGCGGCCATGGCGCGCACGGCCTCCTGGCGCTGTTCATCGCTCGCCGTGGCAAGCGAGGCCGACGCTGCCTTGGCGGCAACGGCAAGATCGTGGACATACGTGGCTATATCGACCGACATGGGCGGCCCTTTCTCCTAGAAGTTTGCAACCATGGTAGCCGATTTGCGCATGGCCTCGCCCGCGGCTGTAGAATTGGTCAACCCGAAACACCGCAACGAACGGAAGACTCACATGGCCCTCATCACTTCGTACCACGTCCCCGGCCTTTACGTCGAGGACCACAGCATCGACGTCCCCCTTGACTGGCGCGGCCTGGAGCCGATGCTCCTGGCCGTCGGCAGTACCATGCGCCGCGGCGCCATGCCGGCACCCATCGCCGGCGCGCCCGAGAGCATCAAGCTCTTCTACCGCGTGGTTAGCGCGCCCGACCGCATCAACGACGATCTGCCGCTGCTCCTGTTTTTGCAGGGCGGCCCCGGCGGCGAGAGCCCACGTCCGCTGTCGCCCACAAGCGACGGCTGGATCGAGGAGGCCGTCAAGCACTTCCGCGTGGTCCTTCCCGACCAGCGCGGCACCGGACGCAGTAGCTGCGTGGACGGACGCACGATCAAGGCACTGGGTGATCGCGCAACGGCCGCCGGCGCCGATACAGCACGCTCGCAGGCGGACTTCCTCAAGCGCCACCTCGCCAGCTCCATCGTGCGCGATTTTGAGTACCTGCGCCTAGTGGGCTTTGGCGGCAAGCCGTGGGTCACGCTCGGCCAAAGCTACGGCGGTTTTTTGACGCTGAGCTACCTGTCGCTCTTCCCCGAGGGCGTGGCGGCGAGCTTTACCTGCGGCGGCATCCCCCACGTACCGGCGAGCGCAAGCGAGGTCTACGCGCACACCTTCCCGCGCATGGCCGCCAAGACGCAGCAGTATTATGACCGCTATCCAGCTGACGTCGAGCGCGTGGCAGCCCTGGCCGATGCGCTCGAGGCTCAGAAGCCCGTGCTGCCCGACGGCTCGCCGATGACGGTCGAGCGCCTACAGCTCATGGGCAGCGACTTTGGCATGAAGCCGAGCTTTGAGCGCATGCATTGGACTATCGATCACGCTTTTGTTACTGGCGACGGTACGCTGAGCTGCGGCTCCTCGGTATCCGACAGCTTTTTGATGCGCGCCTTCGAGCGCACCAACACACGCACGAACCCGCTGTACTGGACACTGCAGGAGTTTATCTACGCCGACGGCGACACCATGCCCATTCGCTGGGCCGCAGCAGAGGAGAAGGCCCGTCGTGCCGAGTTCGACACACTCGCGCGCCCGCTCATGTTTACCGGCGAGGCCATGTTCCCGTGGATGTTCGAGCAGATGCCCGAGCTCAAGCCCTTCAAGCCCGCCATGGACCTGCTGATGGAAGACACCAGCTGGGACAAGATCTACGACCCGCAGCGCCTGGCGTGCAACGAGGTGCCCCTGCAGGCCGCGGTGTATTTCGACGACATGTACGTGGATTCGGGCCTGCAGCTTGATACGCTCAGCCGCGTGGGCAACTCGCATGCCTGGGTGACCAACGAGTTCGAGCACGACGGCCTGCACGGCAGCGTGGTATTCAAGCACCTCTTCGACGAAGCCCTCAACCGCGGAGACCTGCGCCAGATCTTCTAGCAAAGGAGTGTCCCAAAGTGCCGGCACATAAGGAACGTCCCCAAGTGCCGGCACGAGAAAGACAGCGCTGCGGGAAACGATCCGCAGCGCTGTCTTTCTTTATGCAAATACGATCAAGTTATCCCTGTGTATCGCCGGCTTCTCGGCCAGGTCTGCCAGCAGGCGGTTGCTGGCAATCTGGTCCTGGCGGCGGCCGGCGGCAAGTTCCAGCACGTCCGAATCGGCCTCGGCGATACCGCGGGCGACGACCATACCTCTCGGATCGCACACATCGAGCACATCGCCCTCGGCAAACTGGCCATCAACCTCGCGAATACCCACCGCAAGCAAGGAAGAACCACGGCTGACCAGCGCCTTCGCGGCACCGTCGTCAACCGTTACCGAGCCATGTGCCTTGTCACCCAGCGCGATCCACAACTTGCGGGGTGCGATGTCCAGACGCTCCGCCGGCGGATCGAACAGCGTGCCCACGCTCTCGCCGCGGGCTAGGCGCACGAGCGCATCGGGCTCCTCGCCCGAGCAAATCACGCTCTGAATGCCCGCCGTCATCAGGATGCGGCTCGCGCGAATCTTGGTAATCATGCCGCCCGTGCCCACCGATGTGGAAGAATCGCCCGCCGAGGCAATAATCTTGGCATCGATCTTATGCACGACAGGAACAAACTCGGCCGTGGGGTCCTCATGCGGATTGGCAGTATAGAGGCCATCGATGTCCGAGAGCGTCACGCACAGATCGGCAGAAACCAGGCAGCTCACAAGCGCCGCCAGTGTGTCGTTGTCGCCGAACTTGATCTCATCGACGGTAACGGTATCGTTCTCGTTGACGACCGGCACCACGCCAAGCTCCACGAGGCGCAGCAGGGCGTCGCGCGCGTGCAGGTAGGACGTGCGGCGGGCCGTATCGTGGCGCGTGAGCAGCACGAGCGAGGTGAGCAGGTCGCGCGCATGGAACTCCTCGTCGTAGGCCGACGAGATGATGCACTGACCAGCCGAGGCGCAAGCCTGCAGGCTCGGAAGGTCGCCGACCGGCTTGCGGTCGAAGCCCAACACGGGATAGCCACAGGCGATAGCGCCCGAGCTCACCACGACCAGACGCCAGCCGAGCTTGCGCAGCGCTGCGGCCTGATCGGCAAGTCCGCCGATAAAGGCGCGGTTGACCTTGCCATCGGCACCCACCACCGTGGACGAACCGATCTTTACCACCATCGTTTTATAAGAAGTCGTCATACGTCAAACCAATCAACTGTTCAGCGAACGGCCGAGTTGGCGGCCAAGGGAGCGTGACTCGCCCCTACCGCCCAAGGAATTAGTGAGCCCAAGGAAAGGCAGAAGCCGCGGCCATGTTCTTGCGCACGAGCTCGTCGCGCACCTGAGCCAGGCCCTGCTCCATGCCCACCACATAGGTCTGCGGGTACAGGAAGCGCTTGAAAGCTGCGTCCAGATGATCGAGCGCCCAAGCACAGCGCTCGCGCGCGTCCTGGATGCTCTCACGCGGAGCCACCGCACTGCCATCGCGCACGATCGGCACCAGCAGCTCGCGATACTCAAGTTCGGACACGTCGGTCACCAGGGCGGCATCATTCACGGCCACGAGGGTATTGCCGCGCGCGGCGCCCTCCCCCGCCAGATGGTCCTCGTCGTAGATCATGTCGCAGACCGGGCCGCCAAAGCCGTCGAAATAACGGCGCACGCGTTGCACACCCGGGATCGTGCGCTTGTAGGGCTGCTCGGAGAGCTTGACCACCGGCGTCCATGGATCTGTCTCGCTCGCACGGCGGGCGGAAAGCTTGTACACGCCACCCAGCGCCGGCTGGTCATAGCAGGTCGCGAGCTTGGTACCCACGCCAAAACTGTCGATGGGCGCGCCCTGGTCGAGCAGCGACTGAATCGTGTACTCATCCAGATCGTTAGAAACCGAGATCCCCACATAGGGCAGGCCCTCGGCATCAAAACGGCCGCGCACATACTTGGAGAGCTTGGCGAGGTCGCCGGAGTCGATGCGAATGGCCGACAGGCGCTCGCCCATCGCTTCCATCTCCTTGGCAACCGTAATGGCATGTTCACAGCCCTCGCGCACGTCATAGGTGTCGATGAGCAGCGTACAATTCTTGGGGCTCGACTTGGCAAAGGCGCGGAAGGCCTCGAGCTCGGAATCGAAGCTCATCACCCAGCTGTGCGCATGCGTGCCAAAGACGGGAATACCGTAACGGCGGCCGGCGAGTACATTGGACGTAGAGGAGCAGCCGGCAACGTAGCTCGCGCGCGCGACGGCCAGGCCGCCATCGGGACCCTGGGCTCGGCGCAGGCCAAACTCCGCCACAGGGCGACCGTCGGCGGCGAGCACCACGCGCGCCGTCTTGGTGGCGACAAGCGTCTGGAACCCGACGATGTTGAGCAGCGCCGTCTCGAGCAGCTGGCACTCCAGCGCGGGGCCGGTGACGCGCACCATGGGCTCGCGCGGAAAGACGAGCTCGCCTTCGGGAACGGCGTCGATGTTTACATGCGCACGAAAATCACGCAGGTAGTCGAGGAATCCAGGCTTGAACATCGCGCCGCCGGCAGGGGCCTGGAGCGAGGCGAGGTAGTCGATGTCCTCGGGCGTAAAGCGTAGATTCTCGACCAGCTCGGGCAGTTCGGCGGTGCCGCACATGACGGCATAGGCGCTGCCAAAGGGATGGTCGCGGTAAAACGCGGTAAAACAACCCTGCTCATTGGCCTTGCCGCTCTCCCACAGGCCCTGGGCCATAGTGAGCTCGTACAGATCGGTGAGCATTGCGATGTCGGTGGGATGAGAGATGTCGGTCAAAGCCATGGGGCGACCTTTCGGATGTGTGGTGCAGAATTTGAGGGTTGGACGAGAGCAGAGCATGCGGACATGACGCCCGATGCAAATCGGTTAGAGCAGGCCCATGCTGGTCAGGATCGTGTAGCCCATAAAGATGACAAACGCGATGAGGGCAAGGACAATGATGATTTTTTGAGCCGGCGCCATGCCAGGGATCTCGTTCTCGCCCGTAGGCTCCTTGGAGGTAACCATGCGCTGGGCAAAGGTCATCTCGTCACGACTCGGCTTAGGCTCGACGGACTTGGGACGAGCGGCCTTTTTAGGCTGAGGTTTGGGCGCGGCAGGTGCAGGCTTCGCAGCAGCGGGCTTGGGTGCGGGCGCGGGCGCCGATGCAGATGCGGCGTTCGCGGCGATCTCCTCGGCCTTCGCACGCTCGGCACGCAGGACAGCCAGCTCCTCACGCTCGCGACGGGCCTCTTCACGAGCCTCGCGGCGGGCCTTCTCGGCGCGGAGCTCTTCCAACTCAGCGCGCTCCTCGTCGGACAATGGTTGGGACTCAAGCTCGGCCATGGTATAGCCCTTTCTTTTAAAAAAAGCCGCCGACACAATGTCAGCGGCTTATCAAATCCAAGGGTGGAGACGAAGGGAGTCGAACCCTCGGCCTCTGCCATGCGACGGCAGCGCTCTCCCAACTGAGCTACGTCCCCAGGACAAGTCGATATTTTACCTACGGCTCGCCAACTGTCAACGCCCAATAACCAGTCTTTTTGGGGCGCGGCTATTTTGGCAACTTTTCGAACAGGCGATCCTCTCGATGATTTTTTATCCCCATTACAGTTTGAGTCGTCCGAAAGGGCGGCTCTTTTCCGTTGCATGGTTATACGATTGAGCCGTACCGGTGGTCGCTGGCCGACCGCCCCGGACGGCCGTCAGCCCCTGCCCCGTAGAGGGCCCGGGACGTGTTGCC
>DBGEDL010000042.1:0-45107 GCA_048375035.1 Collinsella sp. | reverse complement strand
ACCTGGGCTGGAGCAGCGCGCAAGCTTTTCGCTCGGTCAGGTCCTGGGCTCGCACGAAGAGCACATTTAGTGCTCTTCGGCTCGTGCGGAATCTACGAAAAGCTTGCGCCTGGCCTTTGGCGGCGCGACCTGTGTTGACTTTGGGACAGCCAGGGTTGCCGTTGGCCGGCGCGCCCCGCTCATAATGCTTGGGTCGGTGGGCTGATGTGTTGCGTCCCTGAGGACTATAAGGTCGAAATGAAGGTGGACAGGCGGTGGAGGCCTTCGTCTAGGTCTTTGTCGGAGACGCAGTAGCTTAGGCGGATGTGGCCTTCGGTTCCGAAACAGTCGCCCGGGACTAGGGCTACGTTGGCCTCTTTGATGGCTTTGATGCAGAAGTCTTCGCTGGTTAGGCCGAACTTTTTGATGCTCGGGAAAGTGTAGAAGGCTCCTGCGGGCTCTACTACGTCGAAGCCCATGTTGTTGAGGGCTGTAAGAACGCGTTCGCGGCGGGCTCGGTAGACTTTGAGCATGGGGGTTGGGTCGACGGTCAGGGCTCGCGCCGCGGCGTCCATCTCGAAGGAGACGGCGCTCGATACTAGGTATTGGTGAGCTTTTGCGATCTCGGCGATGACGGGGGCTGCGGCTACGAGCCAGCCCAGGCGCCAGCCGGTCATGGCCCAGGGCTTGGAGAAGCTCTCGATGACTACCGTCTGCTCACGCAGCTCCGGGTGACGCTGGGCAAAGCGCTCGTAGCCATCCACATAAACCAGGCGGTTGTATACGTCGTCGCAGATTACGTAGATGCCCGCCTGGTCTGCCACGCGTGCCACGGCGTCGAGCGATGCCGCGTCAAGGATGCAGCCCGTAGGATTGTTGGGCGAGCAGATGACGATGGCTTTGGTCGCCGGCGTCACGCAAGCACGAAGTGCGTCCTCGTCAATCTGAAATTGTGCAGGCTCCGTATCCAAAAAGACAGCTTTGGCGTGGTTGGCCACGACGATGCTCTCGTACAGGCCAAAGGCCGGTGTGGGGATGATGACCTCGTCGCCGGGGTTGAGCATAGCCATGAATGTTGCCGACAGTGCCTCGGTCGCGCCGTCGGTCAGGATGACCTCGTCGGCCGAAAACGTAAGGCCCGCGTCCCCCATGTAGGCAGATAACGCCTCACGCAGGGCGGAGCGACCGTTGTTGGGCGGATAGTGCGTGTCACCGCGGTCCAGTGCGGCGGTCACCTCGGCGCTAATCACATCGGGCGTGGGAAAATCGGGCTCGCCAAGCGCAAGCGCAATGCACCCCGGGTGCTGGGCGGCGAGCGCGTTGATTCGGCGGATACCGGAGGGCTTGAGCGTGGCAAGCGAGGTATTCATGGGCAGTCGCATGGCGTTCCTTTCGTAAGGGTTGCACTAGGATAGCGCGCCGTCCGGCTGGCAGACGGTGTAACCTAAACGGAAATGAACCGGAAAGGAGGCGGCATGGAGACGACCGCGCGCGGCAATGAGCCCAAAACGCTGCAGAACATTGCGTATATCAGTATTCCCGACAGCGCTGATCTTGAGTTTTTGCTTTGGGACTTTCAGGATGCCATCGCGGCGTATGCCCGGCTTTCCGGCACCGCGCTCCCCCGCCCGGTCGATCTGGGGACGGATGACGCCAGCAGCGTTGCGGACGGCATCGTATTCGCAGTTGAAGATGCGCTCGATGGCGAGGCGATGGCCGTCGTTGAACAGACGCTTGATTGCCTTGGGGGTGCGGAAACGCGCGTCTATGTCGCTGTTCAAGCTGCCTACGGAAGCGCTGAACAGGCGCACGTTGTAGTTGGCCGCCTGCGTGAAGCATGCGAGCATCGAGGGCTGTCGTGGTGTGGCGGCATCACCGTCTGCACCGGCGCCGGCATCGCAGCGCTTCGCCGATCCCCGCGCATGGGCCTCTTGCGCCGACCGTTTTCTGAAGCTATGGACAAGCTCGTAGGTGCTGTACGCATGGGGTGCTCGGTGAAGCATGCGCAGCGACTTGGCGGCGGCAACGCCGAGGACGTAGACACCGATGGCATGGTTTATGCCGAACCTGCGCTGCCCGCACCGATTTGGCATATCGCTATGAAATATCTCGGCAGCCGCTCATACATCTAAATTAACAAGCTGCCCAGTCAACAGCCTCACGCCAGCGCTCAACAAGCCGCTCCAAGTGCCATGCCGCGTTGGCGGGACTTGTCGACGGCAAGACGATAGCCGGCAGCCCCGTCCGATCTTGCAAGTAGCGTTTGTAGAGTCGCCCTGCCGTACCGCCGTTACAGACAACGACCTCGATCGGCGCGGCATCGGTAATGCGCTCGATACGCGCCGGCACGACATTGCGAATGCTGGCGTCGCTTGAGCCCTTGATGTTGCAACTCTCGATCACGTCCCACAGGGCCACGCCGCCGTTCAGCAGCATAGCTCGCTTGGCGACAATCGAGGCGTCAAGCGTCGCGGGCCCACCGTCCGCCAACGGCTCCCCCTCGTTGGGCGGCACGGGCACGCCGAGACACGCCGCCATCACACGCCAAAACCGGTTCTGTGGGTTGCCGTAATAGAAGGCGTTGAGGCGCGAGAGCACCGAGGGGAACGAGCCCAGCACCAAAATGCGCGAGCGCTCGTCGAACACGGGCTCAAACCCGTGCTCAATATGTTGATATCCCTCATCCGGCGCAGCCATGAGTTAGACCCTCAGCAGATAGCGCACCTCGTAGGGCGCGAGCTCAAGGGAGCCCGACAGCTCGACCGTGGGCGCATCGTCGGCAAGCAGGTCCACGAAGGAGCCGTTGAGTTCGCCGGCCCCAAAGGTATAGGGCTCGTCCACGGCATTCACCGCCACGAGCACCGTCGCGTCGTCGCAGGCGCGCTCGAACAGCAGCTGTTTGTTCTGGATTACCACGTTGCGATAGGCGCCGTAGTTGAGGGCACGGGCCGCCGCGTCGTTTGCCGAGCGCAGGTGCGTCAGCTGCGTGATGAATGCCGTCAGCTCATTGGGTGCCGGCTCGTCAAGCGCAGGACGCAACGCCCAATCGCCATCGGGACCGCCCTTTTCGCCGGCAATCCCCCGCTCGCTGCCGTAGTAGACGCACGGAATACCCGGCATACCAAAGAGCATGCCATAGGCGGGACGCAGGCAGGACTTGTCGGTGAGGATGCTCGCCAGGCGCGGTACGTCGTGGTTGTCGACAAACGACAGCAGGTGCTTGCCGCGGTAGATGCACCACGGATCGCCGCCAAACTGGCGATGCAGCGAGTGGGCGATCTCGAACATGTTGACCGAATTAAAGCTGGAGTACAGGCCCTTGTAGCACTCGTAGTTGGTGCAGGAGTCGAGCATCTCGTCGTTGACGATCTGGTTGTAGTCACCGTGAAGCGTCTCGCCGATCAACGCAAAGTCGGGCTTGAGCTCGCGGGTAAAAGTGTGCAGACGGCGCATGAAGTCGCGGTCGAGCATGTAGGCGACGTCCAGGCGCAAGCCGTCGACGCCAAAAACCTCTGCCCAGCGGCGCACGGACTCGAGCAGGTAATCGACTACGGCAGGATTTTGCAAGTTGAGCTTTACGAGCTCAAAATGACCCTCCCAGCCCTCGTACCAAAAGCCATCGCCGTAGCATGAGTCACCGTCAAAGCTGATGTGGAACCAGTCCTTGTAGGGCGAGTCCCACTTGCGCTCCCGCACATCGCGGAAGGCCCAAAAGCCACGGCCCACATGGTTGAAGACGGCGTCGAGCACCACGTGGATGCCGTGGGCATGCAGCGTGTCGCATACGGCGGCAAAGTCGGCGTCCCCACCCAGGCGGCGGTCGATGTGGCGCAGGCTGCGCGTATCGTAACCGTGGCTATCAGATTCGAGCGGCGGGTTGATGAGCACAGCGCCAACGCCGAGTTCCTGCAGGTAGTCGGCCCATTGGGCGATCTTCATGATGGGCGCATCGGGGTTTGGCGCGGCGTTGACAGCCTGGGCGAGCTCATCCTCGGTAACGGGCGCGGCGTTTTCGCGCGGAGCTCCGCAAAAGCCCAGCGGATAGATCTGATAGAACGTCGTCTCGTATGCCCACATAGCAACCTCCCGGTAAGCTCAACACAACGACATCCATTGTATGCCCAGCAGGGTAGCTAATTTGGGGCGGGGCTCTTTTAGCTGCCCCGGCCCCTTTCCAAGTTGCGGTGGAATAAGGACTGTTTGCCGGGTTTTTTGGACCCAGCAGGCCGTATGCCACCGCAACTGATGAGGGAACGTGATTAGGCGACGGGCTTGGCGCGGCGGATGGCTGGGAACATCACCGTGATGGCGAGGATAACGCCCACGGCAGCGATCGCACCGCCCGCGTAGCCGATCCAGGCGATACCGGGGCCCGAAACCACGGCTCCGCCGATCGCGGTACCCGTGCCGATACCCAGATTAAACAGGCCCGAGAAGATCGACATGGCGACGGCCGACGAGTCCGCCGGCGTGTACTTGATGAGCTCGGCCTGAAACGCCACGTTAAAGGCCGTGGCGCAGCAGCCCCATAGCGCACAAACGCCAAGAACCGCGGCGAGCGACGACGCGGCAGGACCCATAAGTAGCAAGGCGACCGGCACTCCGGAGAGCGTGATAGCCAAGAACGGGAAGCGATGCCCATCGAACAGGCGGCCAAACAGCCAGCTTCCGAGCAGACCAGAGCAGCCAAACGCCGTCAGCGTCATGGTGATGGCGCCCGCATCGACGTGCGCGACCTGCGCCAGGAAGGGCTCGATATAGCTGTAGCTTGCGTAATAGCCGGTCGCCATAAAGACCGTGACCGCGTAGAGCGCGATGAGGAACGGGTTCTTGAGCAGCTCGGGCAGCTGCTTGAGCGTAAAACGCTCGCCCGCTGGCATGGCAGGAAACACCGTGGCCTGGTAGACGACCGCGACAGCAGACAGCGCTCCGACCACAGCAAACGTCATACGCCAGCCCACGGCCAGGCCAATGGCGCGGCCGAGTGGCAGGCCAAAGATCTGTGCGATGGAAGAGCCCGTGGCGATCATGCTGATGGCGAGCGCCCCATGGCGCGTGTCAACCAGACGCGACGCCATGATCGAGGCGACCGACCAGAACACGGCGTGCGCGCAGGCAACCACCAGGCGTGCGCAGACCAGAATGGGATAGGTCGGCGCCACGGCGGACAGGAACTGGCCCAGCGAGAACACGGCAAGCACGCCGAGCAGCATCCGCTTGAACTCAAAGCGCGAAGCGAACACCATGAGCGGCAACGACAGCAGCATGACGCCCCAGGCATAGACCGAGATCATGATGCCAGCTTGGGCCTCGGTGAGCGAAAACGATGCGGCGATGTCGGTCAGCAGACCGATGGGCATGAACTCCGACGTGTTGAACACGAACGCGCAGCAGGTGAGCCCGATAAGCGGGAGCCACTGCTTGAGCGTGATGCCATCTTGCCTTGCCTGACTCATATATAACGTCTCCAATCATTTTGAACGGAGGCGATTATATAGCAACGGCCCCGCATCCGTCAGTACAGATGCGGGGCCGCAATCAACTCAATACACAGAGGTTGCGCCGTCAATAAATAACTAAGCCAACCCCAGCAATATGCCCGCCGAATGCACGACAAACGCCACGATCCAGGCGACCGTCACCTGGAACGCGAACACGGCAACGGCATAACGTGCGCCCAGCTCGCTCTTGACGGCGCCGATTGCCGCCACGCACGGCGGGTACAGCAGCGTAAAGACCAGGAACACATAGGCAGTAAACGGCGAAAACATGGTCGACAGCGCCGAGGGCGAGGTTGCACCCAAAAGCACCGTGAGCGTCGAGATGACGCTCTCCTTGGCAATAAGTCCCGTGACGAGTGCCGTCGAGGCGCGCCAGTCGCCAAAGCCAAGCGGGGCTAACACCGGTGCGATGATGCTACCCAGACCGGCAAGCAGGCTTTGCGACTGGTCGGCGACCACGTTAAAGCGGATATCGAACGTCTGAAGGAACCAGATGACCACCGTAGCGGCAAAGATAATGGTAAAGGCCTTGGTGATGAAGTCCTTGGCCTTATCCCACGCTAGCATCACTGTCGTCTTAACACTCGGCAGGCGGTAGTTGGGCAACTCCATGATAAACGGTACCGGGTCACCCTTAAAGGCCGTGCGGTTGAGCACCAGGGCGGCAATGCAGCCGACCACGATGCCGATCAGATAGAGCGAGACCATGGCAGGAACCGTCGCCTGCGGGAAGAATGCTCCGCACAGCAGGCCATAGCCCGGCAGCTTGGCCGAGCAGCTCATGAACGGCGTGAGCATGACGGTCATCTTGCGGTCGTGCTCGGATGGGAGCGTACGGGTCGACATGATAGCCGGCACGGTGCAGCCAAAACCGACGAGCATGGGCACGAAGCTGCGACCCGACAGGCCAAAGCGACGCAACACCTTATCCATGACAAAGGCTACGCGTGCCATGTAGCCGGAGTCTTCCAGAATGGAGAGAAACAAAAAGAGCACGACGATAATCGGCAGGAAGGTCAGCACGCTGCCCACGCCCGTAAGCACGCCGTCCACAGCCAGCGAGCGCACCACGTCGTTGGTTCCGAACGCCTTGAGACCTGCATCGGCCGAGGCGATGATGACAGCGATGCCATCCTCCATGAGTCCTTGCAACGCCGCGCCGATCACGCCAAACGTCAGCCAAAAGACGAGGCCCATAATCACCAGAAACGCCGGAATGGCCGTATAGCGACCCGTCAGAATGCGGTCGATTTTGACAGAGCGCACGTGTTCGCGGCTTTCGTGCGGCTTGACGACGCAGCGCCCGCACACATCGCCGATAAAGCTAAAGCGCATGTCCGCCAGCGCAGACAGGCGGTCAGTGCCGGCCTCGCCCTCCATCTGGGTGATGATGTGCTCGATAGCGTCGAGCTCGTTGCGATCCAGGTGAAGCGCCTCGGTTACCAGCTCGTCGCCCTCAACCAGCTTGGTCGCCGCAAAGCGCACTGGGATGCGCGCCGTCACGGCATGGTCCTCGATCAGGTTAGCAATGCCGTGGATGCAGCGATGCAGCGCGCCGCCGTCTGGACCATCGGGCAAGCAGAAGTCCAGGCGACCGGGGCGCTCGCGGAACCGCGCCACGTGCAAGGCATGATCCGCCAACTCGCCGATACCCTCGTTGCGGGCAGCGCTAATGGGAACAACGGGCACGCCCAACAGGCTCTCGAGCAGGTTGACATCCACGGCGCCGCCGTTGGCGGTCACCTCGTCCATCATGTTGAGCGCGATGACCATAGGACGGTCGAGCTCCATGAGCTGCAGTGTCAGGTACAGGTTACGCTCGATGTTGGTGGCGTCAATGATGTCGATGATGGCGTCCGGGCGCTCGTCGAGGATGAACTGACGGCTCACGACCTCTTCGCCTGTGTACGGCGACAGGGAGTAAATGCCAGGAAGGTCGGTAACGCTCGCCTCGGGATGGTTGCGGATGGTGCCATCTTTGCGGTCGACCGTCACGCCGGGAAAGTTACCGACGTGCTGGTTGGAGCCCGTCAGCTGGTTGAATAGCGTGGTCTTGCCGCAGTTTTGGTTGCCGGCGAGGGCAAAGTGCAGCGGCGCGCCCTCCGGCACGGCCGTCTTTGCCGCACGGGGCGAATACGTCCCCTCGCCCAGGGCCGGATGCTCCGTCGTGCCGATTGCGGCGTTAGCGCGCGGGCCGGTATCGGTGTCGTGCACATCCACGAGCTCAATGCGTGCGGCATCGTCCTTGCGCAGCGTCAACTCGTAACCACGCAGGCGAATCTCGAGCGGGTCGCCCATGGGGGCGTACTTCATCATGGTGACTTCGGTGCCCGGCGTTAGGCCCATGTCCAAAATATGTTGTCGGAGTGCTTGGTCGTCCGATGTAACCGATGCGACAACGGCGTCCTTTCCAATCTCGAGTGTATCGAGCTTCACGCGCTCATCCTTTCGTTAGACGCGGTTAACCGTTTACCGTGGCTAACCAACTCGTAACGACAAATGATAGCGCTCTGAACTATTTTATAAAGTCAAATACCGATGTTTACCTGCGCAAACTTTATGCGGTGCGCCCCGAAAGCTCTTTGCGCATACCGCTCAGCGAGATCGAAACGGAACCCGACCGCGCGGTAGCAGTGAGTCGATCACCCTCGACTGACCCCGTGCATGTAAAGGGCGCCTTGCCCATCAAGACGTGGGAGATAGTACCCGAGAGTTCAAAGAAATCGCCCTCAGCGCGGGCACTCGAGAGAGCGATATTGAGACCCCTGACGTTTAGTACTGCCCTGAGCACGCCGTTCACCCCATGTGAAAACGTCACCTCGCCGCGTTTACTCCCCACCAGCGTCTGGGCCGAAACCACATACGTACCCTCAAGCATGGCTCCTCCTCTAAGCAGACTTTTTGAAACGGGCAAGTAGTCTACTTTTACATATGGCGCTCCAGAAAGCGGAAGGCTAGGTGAATCCAAGGGCGGACCGCCACCTGCTTGTCCTCGTTGTCGACCGCGGTGTTGGCGTTGCCGAGCGAAAGACCGTGACCGCCCTGGTCAAAGACGTGCATCTCGCAAGCGACGCCCTCCTCGGCCATGCGCTGCGCAAACGGATAGACCTGCGCGATCGGCGCCGTCTTGTCGTCGGACACGCCCCACACAAAAGTCGGCGGCATCTGGCGCGAAACATGCGTGGTGGGGCAGATGTCGGCCAGATGCTCGTCAGTTGCCTCGCCGCCCGTCACCATCGACAGGTAGTCGTTGAGCAAATCGCGCCCCGTCTTGCCGCCCGTCTTGGGCACGCGCAAGTCAATGCGCGGATCGCGCGTCTGCATGTCGCGCGCATAGGCAAAGTCGAGCAATGGATAGCCCAGCACCACGGCATCGGGACGAATGTCGTCCGGACGCGCCCCGGCAAGTGCCGCGAAGGGGCCGGTCTTCCACTGTGTTGCCAGCGAGGCGCAAATCATGCCGCCCGCCGAGAATCCCACGACGCACACGCGCTTAGGATCGACATGCCACTCGTCGGCGTTGGCGCGCACCGTGGCGACCATCTTGGCAAGATCTGCCTGGGGGTGCGGAAAGCTCACGTCACCCGTAGAACTCGTGACATAGTTGAGCACAAAGGCCTGATAACCGTGATCCAAAAACGCAAACGCCACCGGGTCCTGCTCGTGCGGAGCGATATGCGTAAACCCGCCTCCGCCGCAGATGATCACCGCGGGGCGGCGGCCATTGGGCTTGTCGGGCAGCGGCTCGGCACCCAAATACGTAAACGTCGCCGGATAATCCTCGGTCGGCTCCTCGCCCCACAGCGCATGGTTCTCGACAATCATATGTGCTCCCTTCGCGCAAATTATGCGCCCTTGTTTTTCGCCTTCAAGCGTACCCCACTTGAACCCGTGGCGCAGAAACACACCAGCAATAAGTTTCCCTCCAACTGATATATCACATAATCCCAGCTCAGAGGTATCGCTGAGCAGCGTAGAATAGGGGCGTTGACCAAGCCGCGAAACACATATGAAACGTTTCCGGCAAACCATACGCGCGATATGCGCCTATTTAAGTTGGAGGCAACTATGGGTCTGCTCGATTCGCTTAAGTCCACCTTCACCTCGACCGGCGAGGCGTCCGTTCCGCCCGCAGCAAGCTTCGCTACCCGCGAAGGCGTCATCTACGCCCCCGTCAACGGCGTGCTCGTCAACCTGGACGAGGTTCCCGACGAGACGATCGCCTCGGGCATGCTTGGCCAGGGCTATGGCATCGAGCCCATTACCGGCACCATCTATGCGCCCGCCAACGGCCGCATCGGCGCCACCACTGTCACCAACCACTCCATTGGTATGATCACCGAGGACGGTCTTCGCGTGTTCATCCATGTTGGCCTGGGCACCGTGGAAATGAACGGCAAGGGTTTTGCCCGCTTTGTCGAGATGGGCGATGTGGTCAAGGCAGGCCAGCCGCTCATCAGCTTCGACCGCGAGGCCATTAAGGCCGCTGGTCACGAGGACATCGTGACCGTCATCGTCTCCGAGCTCGATCGTCTTAAGAGCATCGACCATGTCGGCGAGTCTGGAACGCTTATTGGCGGCAACCCGCTCGTCAAGCTTGGCGACCCGCTGCTGGTAGCCAAGACCAAGTAGCCAGGCCCCGCGCCACACAGCCAAAAAGGCACCTCGTTAAGCGCCCGCGACCATTTGGCCGCGGGCGCTTTTCGTTTGAAAAACCATCCCGTCAATGCCTTATCTGTATAGCCCAAATGAGCCGAGCTGCTAGAATATCGAACTGTATGGATAACTATCATTCAACCGTTATGGGAGGATACGTGAACCGCACCAAAATCGCGCAGCTCTATGCCGATGCCGAGTCGCTCGGCGGCCAGACCGTCACCGTCGCCGGCTGGGTCAAGTCCGTCCGCGACATGAAGAACTTTGGCTTTGTTACGCTCAACGACGGCAGCTGCTTCCGCGACCTGCAGGTCGTCATGAACCGCGAGGCACTCGACAACTACGACGAGATCGCCCATCAAAACGTCTCGGCCGCACTCATTTGCACCGGCACCGTCAAGCTGACCCCCGATGCGCCCCAGCCTTTCGAGCTTTCTGCCACCTCCATCGAGGTCGAGGGCGTCAGCGCCCCGGATTACCCGCTGCAGAAGAAGCGCGCAACCGTCGAGTTCCTGCGCACCCAGCAGCACCTGCGTCCGCGCACCAACCTGTTCCGCGCCGTGTTCCGCATCCGCTCTGTCGCGGCTGCCGCCATCCACCGCTTCTTCCAGGAGCAGGGCTTTGTCTACGTCAACACCCCCATCATCACCACGAGTGACTGCGAGGGCGCCGGCGAGATGTTCCGCGTGACCACGCTCGACCCCAAAAATCCGCCCCTCACCGAGTCCGGCGAGGTCGACTGGAGCCAGGACTTCTTTGGCAAGCACGCGAGCCTCACCGTGTCCGGCCAGCTCAATGCCGAGAACTTTGCCATGGCCTTTGGCGACGTGTACACCTTTGGCCCCACCTTCCGTGCCGAGAACTCCAACACCACGCGCCACGCCGCCGAGTTTTGGATGATCGAGCCCGAGATGGCCTTTGCCGACCTTAACGACTACATGGATAACGCCGAGGCCATGCTCAAGTATGTCCTCAAGGACGTCATGGCAACCTGCCCCGACGAGCTCAATATGCTCAACAAGTTTGTGGACAAGGGTCTGCTCGAGCGCCTGGACCATGTCGCCAACTCCGACTTTGCCCGCGTTACCTACACCGAGGCCGTCGAGATCCTGGAGCAGGCAGTCGCTGCTGGCCACCAGTTTGATTACCCTGTGAGCTGGGGCATCGACCTGCAGACCGAGCACGAGCGCTTCCTGACCGAGGAGCATTTTAAGCGCCCGACCTTCGTAACCGACTACCCGGCCGAGATCAAGGCGTTCTACATGCGCATGAACGAGGACGGCAAGACCGTCGCCGCCGCCGACTGCCTGGTTCCCGGTATCGGCGAGATTATCGGCGGTTCCCAGCGCGAGGAGCGCCTGGATCTGCTCGAGGCCCGCATCAAGGACCTGGGCATGAATCCCGAGCAGTACAAGTACTACCTTGACCTGCGCCGCTACGGTTCCTGCAAGCACGCCGGCTACGGTCTGGGCTTCGAGCGCTTGGTCATGTATCTGACCGGCGTGGGCAACATCCGCGACGTCCTGCCGCACCCGCGCACCGTGGGCAACGCCGACTTCTAATCGTCGGACGCTAGCTCGCGTCGCCACACGCCAACGCTCATCGCATAAGCGTCTCTCGACATCGGTCGAGAGACGCTTTTTTCAACAGCATCCGTCAAGCTTTTGGCAAGTTTTTGGTCAGTTGAGCAGGGCTGTTGAAAACTCGACCCGCCGTTTGCCGACGACTACCGACCGCCCAGAGCGCCCTGCGCCCCTGGGAAAGCCCTACGTCCTAGGCTCCATACCGTCGCCACCCAAAACGGAAAGGACGTGGGCACCATGACCGAAGCCGCTGTTGAAACCTACGACACCACGACTAGAGGCGCCGCCTCGATGGCAGCCTATCGCGCCGTTCGCATCCTGCAACTATTAAGCGAAAACACCGGCGAGGACAAGGCCATGCTTTCCGATGAGTTGATCCGGCGCCTCGCCCATCCCGACGACCCCGCCCGCATGCCCATCTCGGCGGCGCGGCGCAGCATCTACACCGCCATCTCCGCGCTTCGCCATGCCGGATACGAAATTGAGTACAAACGCGGCGTGGGCTACAAACTTCTTACCCGCCCGCTCACCGATGAAGAGATCATCCGACTCCACGGTATGGTCATGCGCAACCGCTCCACGCCTATCGCTATCCGCAAGAGCATGGCGCAGCACTTAGTTGCCATGGCGAGTGCCGACGTTCGCGGCTACCTCGATACACCCGAACCCGCTCCAAGCGCAGGCAGCAAGGCTACCAAGGCAACACGCACGCCCATCAAGCGCATCGACACGTGCGAGCTCGTCGAGCAGGCCATCGACCACGGAACCACGGTGAGTTTTGATATTTCGAGCGTCACGACACGCGGCGAAACCGAAGCAGCACGGATGACACTCCGTCCCTTTGCCATCAGGCAGCGCGATGGCATCTCGTATCTGCTGGGAACGGTCTACGACGCCCGAGGCACCGACGATACACTGCGCACTGTCGAGATCGCCCGTATGAGAAACGTCAGCACGCGCCTGCTCGACGGCAAGAAGCTCTTCGCCGCCCTAGACGAGGACGACGCCTCCTCCGCCGCATAAGACCCTCCGCCGCCCATTCGACTACCCGTACCGCCCATCCGATTCTGTATTAAAAAACCCGCCAGGCTGTTGTAAAAATGGACATCAGCGCTACTATAGTTCCACTTGCACTTTGTCCCAGTGCAGTGTTTCCAGCCATTTTTATACTGGGGGTAATGATATGAAGGACATCACCATCAGCCGCAGGAGCCTTCTGGTCTCCGCCGGCCTGCTCGCGCTCGCCCCGCTCGCCGGATGCGGCGGCAACTCTGGTTCCGGCTCCGCTGCCGCCGGTTCCGACTACACCATCGGCGTTTTGCAGCTCACCGAGCACTCCGCACTCGATGCCGCCAACGACGGCTTTGTCAAGGCCATCAAGGAGAGCGGCCTTAAGGTCAAGATCGACCAGAAGAACGCCCAGAACGACCAGTCCACGTGTAAGTCCATCGCCGACAAGTTCGTGGGCGATGGCGTCGACCTGATCTACGCCATCGCCACGCCCGCCGCACAGGCTGCTGCCGGTGCCACGGCCGATATCCCCATCGTGGGTTGCGCCATCACCGACTACGCCGCCTCCGGCCTAGTCCAGGACAACGACAAGCCCGGCACCAACGTCACGGGCGCCTCCGACCTTACCCCGGTCGCCGAGCAACTCGAGATGATGCAGAAGGTCCTGCCCGACGTAAAGAAGGTCGGCCTGCTCTACTGCACCGCCGAGTCCAACTCCGACGTCCAGATCAAGGCCGCCAAGAAGGAGCTCGACAAGCTGGGCCTCCAGTACACTGACTTCACCGTCTCGAGCTCCAACGAGATTCAGTCCGTCGTCGAGTCTGCCGTGGGCAAGGTCGATGCGCTGTACTCCCCCACCGACAACACCATCGCCGCGGGTGCCTCGCAGGTCGGCCAGATCTGCAAGGAGAACAAGCTCCCCTTCGTGACCGGCGAGGAGGGCATGTGCAAGGCCGGCGGCCTGTTCACCCTCTCCATCAACTACGAGGATCTGGGCTACGCTGCGGGCGAGATGGCCGTCAAGATCCTGAAGGGCGAAGCCAAGCCCGAGGACATGGCGATCAAGCACCTCTCAAGCAAAGACCTGGTCGTCGTCAAGAACGACGAGATGGCCGAGGCTCTGGGCATCGATCTTTCCGCTCTGGACGAGTAGCGCCATGCGCGGTAGCGCGTCTAGGGCACGCACTCGCGCCGTTGACGTGTTATTCAATATCTGAGCCACAGGGGCGAACGCCAAAGACCGGCGTTCGCCCTGCTTGTTTCGGATGAGTCAAAACATCCGGCCGCAGCTCTTTTATGCATTGTTACCGCTATCATGGTGACTCACGTGTCCACCCTATCCTAGGAGGTATGAAGCATGCTCATTGCATTGCAGGGCGCCGTTTCGCAGGGCGTCCTCTGGGGCATTATGGTGCTTGGCGTGTTTATCACGTTCCGCCTGCTCGACATTCCCGATATGACCTGCGACGGCAGCTTTGCCCTCGGCGGCTGCGTCTGCGCCGTGCTCATCGTCAATAACAACGTCGACCCGCTGCTCGCCGTGCTGGCCGGCATGTGCGCCGGCGCCATCGCGGGCGCCGTCACGGGCATTCTGACCACCGTCTTTGAGATTCCCGCGATCCTCGCCGGAATCCTCACCCAGATCAGTCTGTGGTCCATCAACCTGCGCATCATGGGCAAATCCAATACGCCCATTCTTGCCAAGGGCACCGTGTTCTCGGCCGTCAGCAACATGACGGGCCTGCCGCAGTCCACCGTCGCCATCATCCTGGGTATTTTGCTCGCCGTGGCTATCGTTGCCATCCTGTATTGGTTCTTTGGCACCGAGATCGGCTCGGCACTGCGCGCCACCGGCAACAACGAGTACATGATCCGCGCCCTGGGCGTCAACACCAACTCCACCAAGATGATCGCCCTCGTGCTCTCCAACGCCCTCATCGGCCTTTCGGGCGCACTCATCTGCCAGAGCCAGAAGTATGCCGACATTGGCATGGGCACCGGCGCCATCGTTATCGGTCTTGCCGCCATTGTTATCGGCGAGGTGCTCGGCCGCCTGTTGCCCGGCGGTCTCACGCAGTTTAGCGTCCGTCTTGCCTCCGCCGTCTTTGGCTCCGTGGTGTACTTCCTTATCCGCGCCATCGTGCTGCAGTTGGGCATGGACGCCAACGACATGAAGCTGCTCTCCGCCGTGATCGTCGCCGTGGCCCTGTGCGTGCCCGTGGTTTGGGAGCGCTATAAGCTCCGCAGCTCCTACACGAAGGGAGATGAGGCAGATGCTTAAGCTCTCGCACGTCAAAAAGACCTTTAACAAGGGCACCGTCACCGAGAAGCGCGCTCTTACCGGTGTCGACCTCACCCTTAACGACGGCGACTTTGTAACCGTGATCGGCGGCAACGGCGCCGGCAAGTCCACGCTGCTCAACATGATCGCCGGCGTGTATCCGCTCGATTCGGGCGTTATCGAGCTTGACGGCACCGATATCTCGCGCCTGAGCGAGTCGCAGCGTGCCAAGTACCTGGGCCGCGTGTTCCAGGACCCCATGCGCGGCACCGCAGCCGACATGCAGATCGCCGAGAACCTGGCCCTCGCCAAGCGCCGTGGCCAGCGTCGCGGTCTTTCGTGGGGCGTCACCAAGGCCGAGAAGGACGAGTACGTTGAGCTGCTCAAGCGCCTGGACCTCGGTCTGGACACGCGCCTCAACGCCAAGGTCGGCCTGCTTTCGGGCGGTCAGCGCCAGGCACTCACCCTGCTCATGGCCACGCTCACCAAGCCGCGCCTGCTGCTGCTCGACGAGCACACCGCGGCGCTCGACCCCAAGACGGCCTCTAAGGTGCTCAATCTGACCGAAGAGATCGTCGACGAGCACCACCTGACCACGCTCATGGTCACGCATAACATGAATGACGCCATCCGTCTGGGCAATCGCTTGATCATGATGCACGAGGGCCACGTAATCTACGACGTGGCGGGCGATGAGAAGAAGTCGCTCACCGTCGCCGACCTGCTGCAGAAGTTCGAGGAGGTCTCGGGCGGCGAGCTCGCCAACGACCGCATGCTGCTGAGCTAAACCTACCAAAAAGGGACAGGTTTATTTTGGCAGGTTTTACCTGCGCAAACGTCAAAACCGCCGCAAAGGGACAGACGCCCTTGCGGCGGTTTTCGCATATTATGTCGATAATCCGATATTCGACCAGACATTCTGGCTAAGGACTAAGGAAACTGCCATGAAAAGACTCCCCCGCCTTGCGTTAGCCGCCGCGTTGTTTGCCGGCTCGCTCGCAGGCATCCCAAGCCTCGCTTTCGCGGGGAACCTGCCCGCCGCTATTGACGGCTCCGTGGCCGTCATGCACACCAACGACATCCACGGCAGCTACAAGTACAGCTACAACGAAAGCAAGGGCACCGGCACCGTCGGCTTCGACGGGCTGGCAGTTCTCTATAGCGCCCAGGGCAACGCCCCCGATCTTTTGCTCGATGCGAGCGACACCTTCCACGGACAGTCCTTCGCCACCATGAGCGAGGGTGAGAGCATCGCCGAGCTCATGGACACCTTCTACGCCGACGGCTACGACGCGACCACGCCAGGCAACCACGACTGGAGCTACGGCGCGGACAAACTCCGCACCATGACCGGCTACAGCACCACCGGCACGCCCTTCGCCATGCTCTGCGCGAACGCGAAGTCTACGAGCGGCGTATGGAGCTCGAGCATCACAAAGACGCTCAACCGCACTTGGAAGGACGGCGAGGACAGTTCCACGTTTAACTACAAGATTAAGGTCGGCGTTATCGGAGCCATGGATGAGTCGCTAGGTTCCTCGCTGCGCGCGGACCTGGTCGCGGGCACCAGCTTCTCGAGTGCCGCGAACGCCATCAATACCGAGGCAGAGCAGCTGCGCAAGGAGGGCTGCGATGTTGTTGTGTGTATCGCGCACACGCTCGACGCCAAGACCTTTGCCACACAACTCGCCGGCGTCGATGCCCTTATCGCAGGCCACGAGCACATCAACCTTAACGAGAAGGTGACGGGAGCCGACGGCAAGACGATCCACGTTGTCGAGGCAGGCAGCGCCTTTGCCGAGGTGGGGCTGCTTTCCATTCCGTACAGGTACGACACGAATGGCACCGAGACGACCAACGATGACACGGTCACGGTCCCTGCAGACGGCAGCGACGAGAGGCTCTACACCGCCAAGAACGTCAACGACCTTTTGGCAGACCCCGACAAGGGCTCCGACTACCAAAGCCGCCTTGAAGACGTCCGCAACAAGATCAAGCCGCTCGACGAGGCCTTTGAAAACGAATCGAACAAGGTGCTCGGCACATCCGCCACCAACTATTTCTACGGCGAGGACGCCGCAGGCACGCATGGTTGGGAAATGGTGCGCACCACCGATTTCCGCCCCAGCAAGGAGGGCGACACCACCAAGGCCCAGACCATCGGCCACGTGATTTGCGGCTCCTATCTTGCCCTGACGGGCGCGGACCTCGCTATCGAAAACGCTGGCGGCATCCGCGGCGGCATCGCGGCGGGCAACGTGACCGCCGGCAACGTCATCGCCATCTCGCCCTACGGCAACACCGTGGAAACCTGGACCATGACCGGCGCGGACTTCCTCGCAGCACTCGAGCACTCGCTGCAAATCAGCGACGAGTGTAATCACAGCTACGAGCTTCAGCAAGCCTACGTGGCAGCCGGCCATACCGAGCAGGAGGCGCAAGACAAGTACAAGTGGCGCGATGACTCTGGCAGCGTTCTCTCCTTTGGCGGCATCAACGTGACGATTGATTGGACGCAGCCCGAAGGCAAGCGCATTGTGAGTGCCACACTCACCAAGGACGGCAGTACGCTCGACCCCGCCAAGACCTATACCGTCGCCACCAACAACTACATCATTACCAACACGACCGACTTTCCCACCTTTGCACACGCCACCAAGTACACCGAGTGGGGCACGTGCGAGGCGGCGCTGAGGGCGCTGATTGGGCAGAACGGCTGGGAGAGCAAGATGGCCGGGCTCGCCGGCACCATCGGCTTCGGCTCCGCAGCCGTGGACCCCACGCCCACACCGGCCCCGACGCCTAAGCCCTCGCCTAAGACGGACACGACGACCACGAAGGTCATCACCAAGAAGACGACCGGTAAGCTCGCCGCAACGGGAGACCGCACGCTGGCAGTAGTTGGCGCGTGCCTTATCGGCGGCGTCATCGTCATCATGCTCGGTATTATTTGGAAGCGTCGACGCTAAGCTACACCGCCGGGCCTTACAGCCCCGCCGCGTAAACCTTATATCGAGCACAGAAGCCCGTCCGAATTTGATCGGACGGGCTTCTTGGTGGGTATCATGGTTGAACGATCATTAGGAGGTTTTCCCTACATGGAATTGTTTGAGCCGATTCTTCATTTCTTTGAGCAACGGTGGGTCCACAACATCATCTGGGCCGTCATCTTGGCGATAGGCACCGCCGTCGCCGCCAAGGTCGTATCCAAGACCCTGAACCATCTGCTTAACCGAGACGATAACCCGCTTCCGGCATCGAGTATCTTCATCAACATCGCGCGCGCCGTCATCTGGATGATTGGCGGCAGCTTTATCCTCGACAACTGTTTTGGCATTAACGCAAACGCGCTTGTCGCCGCTCTTGGCGTCGGCGGCATCGCCATCTCGCTCGGCTTTCAGGACACGTTATCAAACCTTATCGGCGGCATGCAGGTGACCTTTATGGGCATCATCAAACCCGGCGACAATATCGAGGTCGGCGGCGTATCCGGCGTTGTCCAAGACATCACTTGGCGCCATACAACGATTGAGGATGCCTGTGGGCAGACCATCATTGTGCCCAATTCCAACATCTCCAAGAACACGCTCGTGCATTTGATGCCCTTTGGGCGCGTGGCCGTGCCCGTCGCGGTCAAGGACACGTCTAAGTGGGCTTCCCTTGACGCGCTGGCAGATGAGCTCACCGACGCCACCAAGGCCGCCGTGCTTCCCGTCTCGGGCTTTGACAAGGAGCCCTATGTGCTCTTTAGCGAGATCGGCGACTTTGGCATCAAGGGCAAGATCATCTTTATCGTCAGCGACGACAGCACTACTTTCACGGCAGCCGACGCCTGCATCCGCGCCATCGCCCCCATCATCGCCTAAACCACCGCAAAGGGGAAAGGCATCTTTGTAGTGGTTTTCATTCGTGGTACCATGGTTCATATCGTTGTTTAAACGACTAAGGGAGTAGACACCATGGAAGAGGCCTATCGTCAAGCACGCAAGCGCGGCGAGCAGGGACGCCGTCGCGCCATCAGCCAAAGCGAGCACCCATACCTTACGGACCTCGATAGCTTGGTTGCTCAGCTCCCCTTAGGTCAGCGAGAGAATGTCGGCCTAAGGGATATTCCGCTCGAAATGGTCGTCGGCACGGTCACCAAAGGCCGTCAGTCCGCCTTTTCGTGTAACTTTATGCCCCTGCTTCCGTTTAACACCGAGTTCGCCCGCAAGTGGTCCAACCTCTACGACATCCAGGTAACCGAGGGCTATCGCGACCCCATCATCGTCACCGAGTTTATGCATCGGTTCTATGTCCAGGAAGGCAACAAACGCGTCAGTGTCCTCAAATTCCTAGACGCCCCGACGATTTCGGCCAAGGTCACCCGTCTTTACCCCGGCACATGGGATTCCGTCGAAAGCCGCCTGTACGGTGAGTTCTGCGCGTTTTGGCGCGTCTGCCCCCTATACGAGATCGAGTTCTCGCGTGAGGGAAGCTACGAAACGCTCGCCAAGATGCTCGGTCAGAACCTTATCGAAAAATGGCCGCAGAAAAAGGTCGACTACCTGCGCCACACCTTCCTGCTCTTTAAGCGCGCCTACCTTCGCGCAGGCGGCGACCACCTGGACATTACGCCTGCCGACGCCATGCTCGTGTACCTCAATGTGTACAACCAGGACCGTCTGCTGGATACGCCAACGGATATCGTCGTAAACCGCCTGTGCAAGATTTGGCGCGAGCTGGTCATTGCCGGCAAAAATGACGAGGACAAGGTCGATCTTGTCGAAGCGCCGAGCGTCGATGAGGAGGAGTCGCCCGCCAAGTCCACCTCCGGCGTGCTCAACTTCTTTATGGGCAAGACTGTCTATTCGGCGGCCAACCCCCTGCGTATCGCCTTTATCCATGAGTTCCCCTGTGCGACGTCGAGCTGGGACAGTCTGCACGACCAAGGGCGTCAGTATCTCGATGAGCACTTTGGCGGTATCGTGCGCACCGAGGCGTTTGAGGACTGTCACGATCCGGATGTGTTCTACGCCGCCGTGGAAACGGCTGTCAAACATGGAGCAAACGTCATCTTCTCGACCTCGCACCGCCTAATGGAATATACGCTCAGGGCTGCCGTTGAGTATCCCCAGGTGCGATTCCTCAACTGCTCTATCGGCCTTCCCCACCAAAGCGTACGCTCGTATTTTGGAAAGATGTACGAGGCAAAGTTTCTGCTGGGCGCCCTTGCCGCCAGCATGGCGGACAACCATCGCATCGGCTACCACGCGTCGGTCTTCGCATCCGGCGCGCTCAGCGAGATCAATGCCTTTGCCATCGGTGCCTCGCTGCTCGACCCCCGCGCGCAAATTATCCTCACCTGGGGCGATGTGCCCGCCGGCGGTCTTGCCGAGGCCATGTGCCGCGAAGGCGTGAGCGTCATGACCGGCGCTGACATGTCAAAGTCGCTCGAAGACCCTACGGCCTACGGACTCCACCGCCTGGTCGATGGCAAGGTTTCCGGCATCGCCATGCCGGTATGGAACTGGGGCCGTTACTACGAGCTCATCGTTCGCAGCCTTCTGCACGGCACGTGGGACGAGACCAGCGATGACAACCAAGTGCGCGCCGTCAACTACTGGTACGGCATGAGCTCCGGCGTTATCGACATCCGTTACGCTCCGGGCCTACCCTACCAGACGCGCAAACTCGTGCAGTTGCTCCGCAACGGCATTGTCGAGGGATCCATCAACCCCTTTGGCGGCGAGCTCCACAGCCAGAACGGCGTGGTACAGATCGAAGGCTTCCCTCCGCTGCCGAGCACGCAGATTGTCGAGATGAATTGGCTGGCGGATAACGTGGTAGGCACCATTCCGCAGCTCGACGATGAGCCGAAAGTCCCTGCCCTATGAAAATCCTTGCCATAGCCGATACCGAAGAACGATGCCTTTGGGAGTGCTTTCGCAAGGAACGCTTTGAGGGAGTCGACCTGATTTTGTCCGCCGGCGATCTGGACCCGGACTATCTTGAGTTTTTGGTTACGGTCATCAACAAGCCGCTCATCTACGTGCGCGGCAATCACGATGATCGCTATGCACGTCATGCACCGGGCGGATGTATCTGCGTGGAAGACAGCGTGTACACGTACCGAGGGATTCGCATTGCGGGCCTTGGCGGGTCCATGCGTTATCGCGACGGCGCTAACATGTACACCGAACGCGAGATGTCCAAGCGCATGCGTAAGCTGTCGCGTAAGGTTAGGATGGTCGGCGGGTGCGACATTCTGCTTACCCATGCACCCGCCGCCGGTATGGGTGATCTGGACGATCTGCCGCATCGAGGATTCGAGTGCTTTAACACAGCACTCGAATCCTGGAATCCCGACTACATGGTGCACGGGCATGTGCACCAAAGCTACGGTTACGATTTTCAGCGCAAGCGGCAGCATGTGTGTGGAACGACGATCATCAACGCCTGCGGCTATACGCAGTTTGAGCTCGACCAGACGCACTACCCCATCCGCGGCTGGCAAGCAGCCTGGCTCAACTCACAAACCATGCGCCACGAGCTCAAACGCCACGAAGCCATCGAGTCCTCAACGGCCAGAACACCCTGGTAACCACCACAAAGAGGACACTGTCCCCTTTGTGGTGCTTTTGACGCGATAGCAAGAAACCCGGTCCTGCAAAAGGCAGAACCGGGTTTCTTTAGCAATGCTTGCTGTACTCAGGCAGTAACTAGCAGTTACTCAGCCAGGAAGTCACGCTGGACAGCGGGATCGACCTTGACGCCAGGGCCCATGGTGGAAGACACGGAGATGGACTTGACGTACTTGCCCTTAGCAGAAGAGGGCTTGACGCGCAGGATCTCGGTGTACAGGGCAGCGTAGTTCTCGACGAGCTGCTGCTCAGAGAAGGACTTCTTGCCCAGGGGCACGTGGCAGATGCCGTAGCGGTCGGCGCGGTACTCAACGCGGCCAGCCTTGAGCTCGGAGACCATCTTGGCGACGTCCATGGTCACAGTGCCGAGTTTGGGGTTCGGCATGAGGCCACGGGGACCAAGGATCTTACCGATGCGGCCAACCTTGGCCATCATGTTCGGCGTAGCGATAGCGGCGTCGAAGTTGATCTCGCCCTTCTGAATCTGGGCGACGAGCTCGTCGGAACCAATGATGTCGGCGCCGGCAGCCTCAGCCTCGCGGGCCTTCTCGCCCTCGGCGAAGACGGCAACACGAACGGTCTTGCCGGTGCCGTGGGGCAGGGAGATGGAACCACGGATGTTCTGGTCAGCCTTACGAGTATCGATGCCCAGACGGAAGTGGGCCTCGACGGTCTCGTCGAACTTGGCGGTGTCGAGCTCCTTGATGAGCTTGGCAGCCTGAAGGGGGGTGTAGAGCGTGGCGCGGTCGATCTTCTCGGCAGCGGCGTTATAGCTCTTACCATGCTTAGCCATGTGCATTACCTCCTGTGGTTAAACGGGCGTGAGCCCTCCCACATCGTATCGTGTGCCCTATTGCACACATTTAACGGGCACCCCGGTCGGAGCACCCGTCGTTACCATAAGAAATCGCTACTCAGCGATGGTGACGCCCATGGAACGGGCGGTACCGGCGATGATCTTCTTGGCGGCGTCAATGTCGTTGGCATTGAGGTCCGGCATCTTGATCTCGGCGATCTTGGTGAGCTGCTCCTGGGAGAGCTGACCAACCTTGTCGGCCTGGGGCTTAGCGGAACCAGACTTGAGGTTCAGCTCCTTCTTGATGAGGTGAGCCGCCGGCGGGGTCTTGGTGATGAAGGAGAAGGACTTATCCTCGTAGACAGAAATCTCAACGGGGATGATGTCGCCCTTCTTGTCCTGCGTCTCGGCGTTAAAGGCCTGGCAGAACTGCATGATGTTCACGCCAGCAGCGCCCAGGGCGGGGCCGACGGGAGGAGCGGGGTTAGCGGCACCAGCAGGAATCTGGAGCTTAATGACGTTGGCAACCTTCTTCTCAGCCATGGTCATTCCTTTCGAATCACGAGTGTGAAGTACTTGCTATATCGTAAGCACGCACGTGTTAGAAGCACTCCTGAGATGAGCAGTCACAGAAGAAGCACGCTCGCGCGAACGGACGAAAACTTAAGCGATGACAGCGACCTGGTTAAAGTCGAGCTCGACCGGCGTCTCGCGGCCAAAGATCATCAGCGTGACCTTGAGCTTGCCAGCCTCGGTGTTAACCTCGGAGACCTTGCCATCAAAGTCGGTAAGCGGGCCATCGGTGACGCGGACGGACGTGCCGACCTGAATATCAACCGAGGTGCGCTTGGGCGAATCGCCCTTACCGGGACGACGAGTCATCTTGTTGTACTCGTCGCGGGAAAGCGGAGCGGGCTTGCCGTTGCCGCCCAGGAAACCGGTGACGCCGGGCGTGTTGCGAACGCACGTCCATGCATCGTCATCCATCTCCATGCGGACCAGGACATAACCCGGGAAGATCTTGGAATCCTTGGTCTCGCGCTTGCCACCCTCTTTAATCTCGGTGACGCGCTCCATAGGAATCTCGATATCAAAGATACGGTCCTGCATGCCCATGGTCTCGATGCGATGTTCGAGATCGGACTTAACGCGGTTCTCGTATCCAGAGTAAGTGTGAACGACGTACCAACGCTTAGACATGGTTTAGCCCCTCAATCCAGAGAACAGAGCAAGAGCCTCGCCAAAGCCAGCATCGAGCAGAGCGATGACGACGCCGACGACGATCAGAGAAGCGCAAACGACGACCGAGTAGTTCACGAGCTCCTTCTTATCGGGCCACGTGACACGCTTCATCTCGGACTTGACCGAAGCGAAATACTTCTTGGTGTGGGCGAAGAAACCAGGCTTCTCGTTCTTCTTGGACTTCGCAGCCTTCTCGTTCTTCTTGGCAACGGCCTTCTTGGCCTCAACCTTGGAGTTGGCGGCAGCGTTGTTGGCAGGTGCCGGCTGCTGAGCCTTCTTCTTGTTCTTCTTGTTGGCCATTTGGGTTACCTCCGCGCAATGCGCTTATACATGAGTAAACCGTAAGCCCCCAATTGGGAGCTTACGGAATAATGACTGGCACGCCAGGAAGGACTCGAACCCTCAACACTCGGTTTTGGAGACCGATGCTCTACCAATTGAACTACTGGCGTATGTGACTAGAGACTAGCGAGTCTCTTTGTGCAGCGTGTGGTGACGGCACCAGGGGCAATACTTCTTGATCTCCATACGATCAGGCATGGTCGACTTGTTCTTGGTGGTCGTATAGTTGCGGCGCTTGCACTCAGTGCACGCAAGAGTAACTAGAGTACGCATGTATCCTGAACCTTTCATTTCCGCCCCGTACGGGCACGAGTTGTTACTTTATCAGCTCCACGTAAGTGCTGTCAATGAAAACCTCGAGTCAATTGGTTCTCGGTGGATCCATTCATATTTGGAACACATCAATGAAGCCATCGAGAGCTAATCGACGGTGCATCCAGGACCATTATCGATCCTCTCGACACCAGCAACGGCTCAATATCCATTGCAGAAAAGAACCCGGCACCCATATAAGTGCCGGGTTCTCTAAGTCAGCTATATCAAAGAGCTAATCTACTCAATGATCGTGGAGACGATGCCCGAACCGACGGTGTGGCCACCCTCACGGATAGCGAAGCGCAGGCCCTCCTCCATGGCGATCGGGTGGATGAGGTCGCCCTCGATGGTGATGTGGTCACCAGGCATAGCCATCTCGGTGCCCTCGGGGAGCTTGACCGTACCGGTAACGTCGGTGGTACGGAAGTAGAACTGAGGACGATAACCATCGAAGAACGGGGTGTGACGGCCGCCCTCCTCCTTGGTCAGAACGTAGATCTCACCGGTGAACTTGGTGTGCGGGGTAACCGAACCGGGCTTGCAGAGAACCTGGCCGCGCTCGATGTCCTCGCGCTTGATGCCGCGGAGCAGCAGACCGACGTTGTCGCCAGCCTCGCAGAAGTCCATGGACTTACGGAACATCTCGATACCGGTAACAACGGTGTTCTGGGTATCCTTGATGCCGACAATCTCGACGGGCTCGTTGAGCTTGAGCTCACCGCGCTCGACACGGCCGGTAGCAACGGTACCACGACCGGAGATGGTCATAACGTCCTCAACGGCCATCAGGAACGGGAGGTCGTTGTTACGAGCAGGCGTCGGGATGTACTCGTCGACAGCGTTCATGAGCTCGCGAATGGCGTCCATCCACTTGGCGTCGCCCTCGAGAGCGCCCAGAGCGGAACCACGGATGACGGGGATGTCGTCGCCGGGGAAATCGTACTCGGAGAGGAGCTCACGGGTCTCCATCTCGACGAGGTCGATGAGCTCGTCATCGTCGACCATGTCGCACTTGTTCAAGAAGACGACGATGTAGGGAACGCCGACCTGACGGGCGAGCAGGATGTGCTCGCGAGTCTGAGCCATGGGGCCGTCGGTAGCGGCGATGACCAGGATAGCGCCGTCCATCTGAGCAGCACCGGAGATCATGTTCTTGACGTAGTCAGCGTGGCCCGGGCAGTCAACGTGAGCGTAGTGACGGGCAGCGGTCTCGTACTCAACGTGGGAGACGGAAATCGTAATGCCGCGCTCGCGCTCCTCGGGAGCCTTGTCGATGTTCTCGAACGCAGTGAAGTCAGCCTTGCAGCCCTCGGTCTCGGAGAGAACCTTGGTGATGGCAGCGGTCAGCGTGGTCTTGCCGTGGTCGACGTGACCAATGGTGCCGATGTTAACATGCGGCTTAGTGCGCTCAAACTTCTCTTTGGCCATAAAGCCCTCCTCTAAACAGGTCGTCCCCGGACGGGACTTTGCCTTTATACCATAGTGGCCTCTCAACATATTATTGAGAAGCCACCGTGTTACCTATGGTAGCGGTGACTGGATTCGAACCAGTGACGCCACGGGTATGAACCGTGTGCTCTAACCAACTGAGCTACACCGCCGGATGGAGCCTGCAACCAGACTTGAACTGGTGACCTCTTCGTTACCAACGAAGTGCTCTACCGACTGAGCTATACAGGCACTTGACGGGTGGGAGCTATAGGATTCGAACCTATGTAGGCAGAGCCAACGGGTTTACAGCCCGTCCCCATTAACCACTCGGGCAAACTCCCAATCGTTCAAGTATCCGCAGGTCCTTTGGTCTTTTGGACCGCCGCCCCCGCGAACGAAGAAGATAATACGATGCCACCTTGGGGGCTGTCAACGAAAACCTCTAGATACACGGCTCCGGGCGTATCCATATAGCTTTGACCTGCCGTTTTGCTGAGTTTGGATGTGAAGGACGGTGGATTTGCATGTCGTGGTGACATTTCCCGAGGGAAAACTTTGGTGTGGTGGAGTGAACGTGCCATGCAGCGTCTTCGAGATCGGCTTATTCGTACCTATATATAGGTCGTGAGAGTGAATTTTCTCCCTTTTGAAATTGAGCGTGGATAATCTCCCGCTTTTAGCCTGACTTTGTGGCCAAAATGGGAGATTATCCACGCTCATTCACTTAGCGGGAGAACTATAGAGTGCAACTACTCGGGCCAGGCCAAAGTAGATCCATAGAGCGGCTCTCCCTTGGTGCAGGGGTAGCGACTCAAGTAACACGACGAAAGAAGGTCGAAGAAATAAGTCATGGCGTATTTCGAATAAACGCCGAGTCGGTCAATTCCGTTTCCCGCATTACCAAGACGATATACACGGTCAAAAGACCTCGCGTTGTCATCATTGCTAAACGCCGTAATTAGAATCTTCCTGCCCGAACGGCAATCAAGATACTCACGCGCCTGTGACGCAAATAGCCCTGAGACCGATACGAGAATTATTAATGACTGCGAAGCGTCCTCAACGTTTTTCAATTCCGCGACATTAGCCCCGGCAACCATACGAACTATCTTGCCCGCATAGAACATTTCCTGCTGAAATCGTACGAGATTGGCGCTCACATTATTAGTGCACCAGATCTCGACGTTTTTATGGCCCTCAATTTCGTCGGCAAGGTGCTTGATAACGATATCGGACACGCCGCTTTCAACCTCAGCGAACATCTCGATAATGCGCACATCGAGCTCTGCCCTGTACTCCTCGTAGCCAAATTCCTCCTCTCGATGGCTTAGGTCGCTTGGAAAGACTGATTGAGTAAATGACTCTTTCAAACCGCTAAGAGACTGGTAGCCCAATCGATTGCAAAAACGACGAACAGCGGAACGGGTCACGAATGCATCGCGGGTTATCGCGGCAACATTGATTTCGCTCGAACGCCTAAGGTGAGCGATGAGATATCGAGCGATGGCGGCATCGTTCGACCCAGACTCGCTGTTAATGATGAAGCTAATGCGATTGAGTACATCGAAGTCATTGATATTCACGTGAGCCCTCTTTCCGCCCTCATCGAAATCATGATTCATTTATTGAATCAAACAGCTTTGGTCGTTCTCCTATGATTCAAATCAGTTGACGTCATCTTAATCGTAATTCCACCACACGTATCCACCGTGTTGAATGATGGAAAGGGGATTCATGGGCAACGAGAACAACATGCCGTTTCTCTGGGGTTCCGCCACGGCGTCTTATCAGTGCGAGGGCGCCTGGAATGAGGATGGCAAAGGCCTTGGCGAGTGGGATTTCTTTAGCCACACGAGCAATAAGAACATCAACCATGTTGACGGCGACGTGTCGTGCGACTTCTACCATCGCTACGAAGAAGATATCCGCATGATGAAAGAAGGCGGACAGAATACTTATCGCTTCTCTATTTCATGGAGCCGAATCATCCCAACGGGTATCGGCGAAGTGAATGAACAGGGTATCGATTTTTACAATCGAGTCATCGATTGCTGTCTCGAAAATGGCATAGAGCCCAACGTCACGCTGTTCCATTACGATCTGCCCTACGCGCTTGCCTGTAAAGGCGGATGGCTGAACAACGACATGGCAGAGTGGTTCTGCAATTACGCCAAAATTTGCTTTGAGCGCTTTGCAGACCGTGTCAAAATCTGGGCCACCGTTAACGAGCCGCATTTCTACAGCTACTGCGTAAACATGCTGGGCAACTATCCCCCCAATCGATCGCTCGACGTTCGGTCCTACATGCAGTTTCAGTACAACCTGATGCGCGCAAGCGCACTTGCAGTCCGTGCATATCGTCAAATGGGCTACGACGGTATCATCGGTGCCGTCCACGATGGCGGCGTTGTCGAACTCGACCCGGCAACCGAGCGCCCCGATGACGTATTTCGATACGCAGACTTTTTCGCCAATCGCATGATTCTGGCACCAGCGCTTCAGGGTCAACTGCCGCCAGAAATGGACGAAATCCTTGAAAAACTTGGCGTCTCGCTTTATCGATCCCCAAATGACGTAGAAGAATTCAGAGACGGTAAAGTCGATTTTATTGGACTCAACGTGTATTGCCGAGAGTATGTAACCGACTGGCATGGTGGAGAGCTTGCCGTTTCGGCGAACAATAAGGGCAGTTCGAGCAAAAAGGTCGAAGGAAAATGCATTGCGCCCTTGTTTGAAAGCGCCCGCGACAGCAATGTTCCCCGCAATAAATGGGGCCGCGAAATACTCCCAAGTTGCATGTATTCAACCATCATGGATATCCACGAGCGCTATGACGCGCCCCGCATCTTTATTACGGAGAACGGGCATGGCGCCTATGAGCAACCAGACGCAGACGGAATGATCCACGATGATGACCGCATCGAGCTTCTGGGGCAGTTCATCGAGCACATGATGAGGGCTAAGCGCGACGGCGCGCGCGTTGAGGGCTACTACCTCTGGTCGACGATGGATCTGTATAGCTGGATCAACGGCTACGAAAAACGATACGGACTTGTCCATATCGACTTCGAGCACAATTTGGAGCGCACCCCCAAAAAGAGCTGGTATTGGTACCGAGACCTTATCTCGAAGTATCAGGAGCAGGAAGGTTAGGAGAAAGAGATGAAATACCAGGCAATGTCCGAAACAGTCCTAAAAGCTGTTGGCGGCAAAGAAAACATTTCATCGGTAACTCATTGTGCAACGCGTCTTCGCATCGATGCACGAGACACCTCGATTATCGACCTCCAACTCGCCAAGTCGGCAGACCAGGCGCTCGGGGCAGTTGTCAGCGGAGGGCAGCTTCAGGTAATCATCGGCCCCAACGTCACCGAAGCTTACAACGACTTCCTTGACTTCACGGGAATCGAAGTCGGCGGCGGCACAGTTGCCGACGATGCCCAAACCGCCAAAGACCTTGCAGAGAGCATCAAAAGCGGCAACACCGCCATGGGTTTGATCGAGAAATTCGGAAACGTCTCCGCACAGGTATTCATGCCCATCGTCCCGGCGCTCATCGTTGGCGGACTCATTCTTTCGATCAAGAATCTCCTGGTCAATTATTGCGGATTGAGCACCGATAGCGGAACCGCCCAGGTCCTGTTGGCGATCTTTAGCGCTTCGTTTAGCTTCTTGCCCGTTTATCTTGGTTATCAGCTCGCAGCCGTCATGAAGATGCAGCCCATCATGGGCGCATTGCTGGGCGCGATCATGATCAGCTCGTCCATTAGCGGAGCTGAGGGTCTCGACTTTCTTGGCATCCCCATCCCGACGAATGACTACTCGAGCACGGTGGTGCCAATCGTACTGGGCGTCGTGTTCATGTACTTCGTCGATCGCGGTCTTCAGAAAATAATCCCCGACGTTACCAAGCTGTTCTTAAAGCCGCTGCTCACCATGTTCATCGTCGTCCCTGTTGAGCTGATTGTCCTCGGCCCCGCCGGCAGCATGATGGGCTACGCGCTGATCGATGCCGTCACGTGGCTTATGGACAACGTGGCATTTATCGCTACTCCGATCCTGGCAGCCCTTAACCCCTATTTCGTCATGCTTGGTCTCGATAAGGCTTACATCGCAATCGAAGTTACGAGCCTGGCGCAGCTCGGTTGGGCACCCATTATCTTTGGATTCATCTCGAACCTCTGCATTGGCGGCACGAGCCTCGCCCTGGCAACTGCCATGAAGGGAAACAAAGAGAAGAGGGGTATGGTCACCACGGTTGCCGTCACCGCACTCTGTGGCGTAACCGAGCCCGCGTTCTACGGTTGCCTCATCGAGCGTCCCCGCCTGCTTGTCGGCACGGCAATCGGCGCGCTCTGCGCTGGACTCCCTGCAGGCATCTTTGTTCTGAAGGAGTATGTTGCTGGAGCATGTCCCGGCCTTCTTTCGGCGCTCATCTTTATCGCTCCCGACGGATCCATGGGCAACTTCGTGCTGGCATGTGTCGTCGCCGCCATCGCCATCGTCGTCTCGTTCATCGCTGCGCGCGTGATTATCAAGAAGAACCCCAACTATATTGAGTAGAGGCCCGCTGTTTGCATTGGGGACATCCTCGGCAGACCATTAACAAGAACCTAAGAAGTTCCTTAGGAGCTCGATTAATCCATTCGGATTCCTGAGGCACAAACGGCCCCGATTCCACAATGAAATCGGGGCCGTTGTTTCTAAAGCCGTCGATAGACAATCGGTGTTTACCTTAGCTCCCTATCCAAGTTAATTATCCACGCTCGTTCTCCGGTCGGGAGATTTTCTTCGCTCGCGTGTCCAGAAATCCACGCTCGAACAGGACCCCATGTCCGCACCCGCCCTTGTCTCGATCTGTAACAGCAAGAGGCCTATTCCGCTTCTACATGTTACAGATCAAGATATTCCTAAAACACCCTAAGTTTCATCTCAATCTGTAACAGTTAGATGCCGAATATCGGTCTTGGTGTTACAGATTTAGACAAACTGGAGGACGAGACAAACCAAAAACGGGATGGGCGCTAACCCAATGGCGCACCACCTAAATAGAAACGGGCCCTGTCCCATAAGGAACAGAGCCCGAAACTCTCATGGAGCCAGTGACAGGAATCGAACCTGCAACCCACTGATTACAAATCAGTTGCGCTACCGTTGCGCCACACTGGCACACTTGGCGCTTTCGCGCGAAGCCTGTTAAGGATAAAGGAATTGCTGACGGGGTGCAACAGACCCTTTGACCGACCACATCTCAAAACTATTCGCCAGAACGAATAGTTTTATCTGTTCGCCAGAACCAAAAACTATTCGTTTTGGCGATGCCGACCCACAGTCCGTTGATTACAAATCAACGGGCCGGCCAATTGGGAAACGGGTATCTATGGATAATCCCCTACCGTCCGCGCAACGCCTTGAGCTTGGCCAGGGCATCGGGGCTCAAGCGACTGCCTAGAGTCATCTTGATCTGCGGAGCTTCCTCTGCCTCGTGAACGTCGTTATCGATCTGTTTGATCTCGTCCACCAGCATACGGCTCGAGATGCGCGTAACGCCCTTGCCCATGACGACAGCCTGGATCGTGCCGTCGCTCGATACCACGGAGCACGCGCGGCCTTCCTCGCGCGCCTCGATGCAGAGCTTCTGCACCACGGTGTCGGCCGAAACACCCGTCGGCGAGAACTCGATGCGCACGCCGCGGGCCGGCAGGTTGGGACGCTCGCTGGAGATGTTGCCCGCGCCGTCGAACACAATCACGGCCTCGTAACGGCCCTGGGCAAACGCCGCGACATCGTTGATGAGCGCAGTACGAGCCATGTCGTGGACGTCGCTGGAATACGGATCGTCGGAATGGTCGTACACGAGCTTTTCGTAGCGCGGCGTGCAGTGGATCACATTGTAGCCGTCGACCACCAACAGCTCGGGTTTGTTGGAATGCACTGTCGAGACTGGATCGGCGATAGCCTGCGCAAACGCATTGCCGCCCACGCCGTAGGTCGCGGCCGAAACAATCGGCTTGGCCGAGCCCTCGCCAAAGCGCTTGGCCTTGGACTTGGCACGGTTCTTTTTGGACATGCGCTACTCCTCCCCCATGAGTTCGCCGGCGTTGCGGCGCAGCCACTCAAAGCACAGCGCCGTCGTTGCCTGGGCAACGTTGAGACTCTCGGTCATGCCGCGCTGGGGAAGCTTGGTCAAAAAGTCGCATTTCTCGAGCACCAGGCGCGAGATACCGTCGCCCTCGGAGCCCATGACGAGCGCCACGCGGCCCTCGAAGGGAGCATCCCAGCAGCTGCCCTCGGCGTGCTCGGAAGCACCGCCCACCCAAAAGCCGGCGGCCTTGAGGTCGTCAAGCGCTCGGGCGATATTGGGAACCTGCGCAATGGGCAGGTGCATGACGGCACCAGCAGAGGTTTTGTAGCTGCCCACGGTCACACCGGCGGTGCGCTTGTTTGCAATGATGACGCCCGCCGCGCCCACGACCTCGGCGGAGCGCACGATCGCACCAAAGTTGCCATCGTCGGTCACATGGTCGAGCACGACGACGAGCGCCGGTCCGTCACCCGCGCGATCGAGGATATCGGCGACATCAGCATAGGGGAAATTACCCACCTCGAGCGCAATGCCCTGGTGAGCGCCATGGCTCGACAGCGCATCGAGCTGCGCGCGCGGCACATACTTAATGCGGACGCCCGCGGCGTTGAGGTCGTCGACCAGGCGCGACAAGGCAGCATCGCGCTCCCCGCCCTCGGCGATGAGCGCGCACTTGACGGGAAAGCCGGTGCGCAGGGCCTCGGCGGCAGCACGGCGACCTTCGATAAACTCGGCCTTGGGAGCCTGGACAGCGTCGCGGTTGCGATCGCGCTGCGGACGCGCAGCCTGGGTACGATCGCGCTGGCCCTTGGGAGCGGCAGCGCGATCATTGCGGCGAATCGGACGCGAGCCAGAAGCACCCTGCTTGCCGCCACGAGACGCGCGCTTGCGATTGTCGGCCATAAAGCGACCTCCTAAATACAACTATCAAACGAAACAAACAGACCGACCGCCCGAGGTGCGGCAGATTGCCTTGAAAGAGGAGCGCATAGACCTTGAGGTCATGCCCGACGATTGAAAGGCAAGGTGCCGTGGCTCGGGCGGTCGGTACGGGTTTTCCAAGTGCCCGAGATTACCGTGAAAGAGGAGCGACGCGTACTTGAGTACGCGAGCGACGGTTTGAACGGCAAGGTCGGGTGCTTGGGAAACCCGCGGGGATTAGAGAGACTTAATACGGGTGCCGGCGGCAGTATCCTCAATGGTAAGGCCCAGGTCCTTGAGCTGGTCGCGGATGGCATCGGCCAGATCCCAGTTCTTGGCGGCGCGGGCCTCGGCGCGGGCCTCGAGAATCTTGGCAGCAGCCTCGTCCACGTCGTCGCCCGTGTAGGCGACCAGGCCGGCGGCAACGCCTAGCAGACCCAGCGGCAGCTCGACCTTGGGCTCGGGGAGCTCGACGCCAAGCGTATCGAGCAGCTCGGCCAGCGTGTCGGCGGCGGCAAGCGCGGCGGCCTTGTCGGCTGCGTCGCCCGCCTGCTCCAAGTACTGGTTGCACTCGGTCACAAAGCCAAAGACGGCACCCATGGCACCAGCGGTGTTAAAGTCGTCGTCCATGCACTCCTTAAAGGCAGCACGAGTCTGAGCGGCCTTGGCGGCAAATGCCTCGGCGGCAGCCGCATCGGCATCGGCCGTCGCATGGTTCGCGGCCCAGCGCAGGTTCTCGACCGTACCGGCGATACGCGTGAGTGAGTTCTCGGCACCCTCCAGGCGCTCCCAAGAAAAGTCGAGCGGCGAGCGATAGCTCGTCTGCAGCATCAGCAGGCGCAGGGCGGCAGCGGAGTGCTGCTCGAGGACCTCGGCCAGCGTAAAGAAGTTGCCGAGCGACTTGGACATCTTCTCGCCGTCTACCAGCAGCATGCCCGTGTGCATCCAGGTGTTGGAGAAGCCCTGGTGCCAGGCGCAGGTGGCCTGGGCGCACTCGTTCTCGTGATGCGGGAAGGCAAGGTCGGAGCCGCCGCCGTGGATGTCGATCGGAGTGCCCAGGTAGCGATGCACCATGGCGGCGCACTCGGTGTGCCAACCGGGACGGCCCTCGCCCCAGGGGCTCGGCCAGCTGGGCTCGCCGGGCTTGGCGGCCTTCCACAGGGCAAAGTCGAGCGGGTCGTTCTTGTCCTCGTTCTCCTCGATGCGCGCGCCAACCATAAGGTCGTCGATATTGCGGCCCGAGACCTGACCGTAGTTAGGATCGCTGCGCACGGCAAAGTACACGTCGCCGTTATCGGCGGCGTAAGCGTGGCCCTGCTCGATAAGCGTCTTGATCATGGCGATCATGGGGCCGATCTCTTTGGTGGCGCGGGGGCGCACATCGGGATCGAGCACATTGGCGGCGCGCATGACGCCGATGAACTTGTCGGAGAACTCCGTCGCGACCTCGGCGGCAGTGCGGCCCTGCTCGTGGGCGCGCTTGATGATCTTGTCATCGACATCGGTGAGGTTCTGGGCGAACGTGACCTCGTAGCCGCTCGCGATGAGCCAGCGGCGAATCACGTCAAAGCTGATGAACGTGCGGGCGTTGCCGATGTGGATGTTGTCGTAGACCGTGGGGCCGCACACGTACATGCGGACCTTGCCGGACTCGATGGGCTGGAACTCTTCCTTTTTATGGGTAGCGCTGTTGTAGATACGCATTCGTTACTCCTTAACGGTTTTCTGTAGCAGGCAGACGGCCCAGGCGCCGATTCCCTCGCCCTGGCCTTCCCAACCGAGCTTTTCGGTCGTAGTGGCGGCGACGCCTACATTTTCGACGTCAACGCCCAGGGCATGGGCGAGGTTGGCACGCATGGCATCGCGGTGCGGGGTGATCTTGGGTTGCTGACAGGCAATGGTGCAATCGGCATCGACAAACTCAAAGCCCAGCTCGCGCGCGTAGTCCACCACGCGAGCGAGCAGTACCATCGAATCGGCGCCCTCGTAGGCGGGATCGGTATCGGGGAATAGCTTGCCGATGTCTCCCCCGCGGCAGGCGCCCAGAATGGCGTCGGCCAAAGCGTGCGCGAGCACATCGGCATCCGAGTGGCCCAGCAGGCCGCGCTCGTAGGGAATGTCGACCCCGCCGATGATACATCGACGCCCCTCCACCAAACGGTGGACGTCGTAGCCGTGGCCAATGCGCAGGTTACTGAACATGGGGAAGGTCCTCTCCCTCGGCCATGCGGCCGAGCAGAATCGCGGTTACGGGACGCAGATCCTCGGGCACCGTCACCTTAAGGTTATCGCGCGGGCTCTGGACACAGCGGACGCGCCCGCCCAGGCGCTCGGCCAACGATGAATCGTCGGTACCGATAAAACCCTCGGCGATAGCAGCGGCGTGAGCGCGCTTCATAGCATCGACGCTAAAGATCTGCGGCGTCTGCGCGGCCCAATAGAGCTCACGCGGCGGCGTCTCGACGATATTGTCGCCATCGACGATCTTGAGCGTGTCGATCGCGGGCTGGCCGCACACGACGCCGTCAAGCGAGCGGTCACCCATGAGCACGTCGATAGCGTGGTCGATGGCCTCGGTCGTGATGAGCGGACGGGCGCCGTCGTGGATGGCGACATATTCGAAACCCGCCGGAACCGCATGCACGCCGGCACGGGTGGAATCCTGACGGGTATCGCCGGCATCGGCAAAGCTGATGGGCGTGTCATAGTCAAACGGGTCGATGGCCAGGCGGCGCATCTCGGCACGGCGCTCGGCAGGACACACCACCACGATGTGGCCGACCTTGTCGCTACGATCGAACGCGCGGATGGACCAGCTCATGAGCGGACGGCCCGCCACGTTAACGAGCTGCTTGCCGCCGGGATTTCCAAAGCGCTGACCGCTGCCGCCGGCAACGACCACGGCGCATACGGGCGCCATTATGCGTTCCCTTGTTTGGTGCCCTTCATGCGGTACAGGGAGTCCGCAAGAATGGCAGGGTTGTTGACGCCAAAGTCGCCCAGGCGCTCCGGATCCTCGCTGATGTCATCCATGAGCTCCTGCAGCGAGCCGTACTCGTCGACGATCTTCTCGGCCACGCCGTCGCGCACGACGGACACGCGCGAAAGCGTGCGCAGGCCCAGCGGCGTCATGACGGAGTCCTCGTCCAGGTCGTCATAGCCCAGAACTGCCGCCACGTGCTGCGGGTCGGACAGGTCCTTAGGCGTCATGCGGGCAAGCTCGGCGCGAATCTTCTCGGCGTTTGCCTCGGAGGAATCGCTTGCGTAGTCGCGGATCATCAAGTCGTATTCGGTATCCATGCTGGAGCCCGCGAGCTGCTCGAGCTGCATCTGCACGAGCTTGCCCTGGTTACCCAGCTTGACGATGCAATCCTTAAGCTCGGTCTTTGCCTGTTGCATGATCTCGAAACTCGAGAAAATACCGGTAATGTCGGCGAGCGTAACGTAGTCGTCGAGCTCGAGGGCCGTCAGGCGCAGCAGGGAGCGATCGAGCGACTGACGGGTGGTCTGGAGCGTGGCAACGAGCTGGTTGACCGAGCTCATGATGGTGGTGACAGGCTGAATCTCGTAGCTCTTACCGTGGACGTACACGTTGACGACGGCACGACGAGCCGAAACCGAGATCACGATGGCGTCGGTGAGCACCGACATGCGAGCGGCGGTGCGGTGGCGCATGCCCGTCTCACTCGTGGCAAGCGAGGGATCGGGATTGAGGTGGAAGTTGGCGCGCAGGATCTGGGTGAGGTCGCCATCGATAACGATGGCGCCGTCCATCTTGGAAAGCTCGAACAGGCGGTTCGAGGTAAACGAAATGTTGAGCGGGAAGCCGTCGTTACCGGCAGCGAGCACGTTTTCGGTGTCGCCGACGCAGATAAGGGCGCCCAGGTGACCGGCGATGATCATGTCGAGGGCGGTGCGGATCGGCTGACCAGGTGCCGTCAGGCGGATGGCCTGTTCCATACGCTTTTGCAGCTCGTTCTTATCCAAGGCATCGCTCCCATCGTATACGCTCCATAAACGTCAATAAGTTTCTCACGGTTTGCCCCTGTGACGCCCGCAAAATCCGATGCTTACAGAATGAGCGAACACAGCTGAGAGCCCAACCCAAATGAGCTGTTCATGTGGTAGCATCGGGATTCGCATAAATGAGGGAGTAGTCGCGTGATCGGGTTCGCCTCCGGTGGCGCGGTAAGTCAACACACTGGCCGATGCGGCCTGGCTTGCCTTAATGAACGAGACTCGTGGCTGTGCGCGCAACGCGTACGCCACGGGTCTTTTTTATTACTCCCTCAAGAGGTACACGCGGGCCCGCCCGCAGAGAGGGAGCCAGACTATGGGACTCGCAGAGCTCGTGTTGCTCGCCGTTGGCCTTTCGATGGACGCCTTTGCCGTTTCCATCTGCAAAGGTCTCGGCATGAAAAAGATCAACCTTAAAGTCGCCGTGGTGCTCGGCCTGTTCTTTGGCGGCTTTCAGGCCGGCATGCCCGTAATCGGATGGGCGCTTGGCAGCCAGTTCATGGGCATCATCGGACCCATCGACCATTGGATCGCCTTCATCCTTTTGGCCTTCATCGGCGGCAAGATGCTGTGGGAAGCCTTTACTGAGGACGAGAACGAAGGCGACGGCAAGGATGCCGAGAAGATTGACCTGTGCGAGTACCTGATCCTCGCCATCGCCACCTCAATCGACGCCCTGGCCGTGGGCATCTCGTTCGCCGCGCTTTCGGTCGACATCGTCCCCGCCGTGTCGCTCATTGGCATCACGACCTTTGTCTTCTCCGTTGCCGGCGTGGCGATCGGCCACACCTTTGGCGTGCGCTACGAAAAGCCCGCCACCATCGTGGGCGGCGTCGTGCTTATCCTTATCGGCCTCAAGATTCTGCTGGAACACTTGGGGTTTTTGGCGCTGTAAAACACCCTTCAAAACTAAACGTCCGGGCAAGGCCTCATGCAGTGTTTTGCATGAGGCCTTTTCATGCAGACTTTTGCATGTCATACTGATATGCAAAAGTCTGCACGTTAGGAGATCGCCGTGGATACCCTTCCCATCACCACACCGCGCCAAGCTGGCATCTACGTGCGCCAGGCACGCGAGACTCAGGGTCTCACCCGTGCCGCCCTCGCCAAAAAGGCCGGTGTTTCGGAGCGCCTGCTCGCATCGCTCGAGCTAGGAGACGCCACCGGCATTCGACTCGACAAATTGCTGGCGATTTTCAACGCTCTTGGACTGGCGCTCGCAGCACAAGGGGATATCGACGAAGCGAAACATGAGCAGCCGACCGACGCCCCGCATGCTGATCTGCAATCTCGCTGTACCCCCAGACGCCATCACGCTCAACGTCCCTCTCATAGCCACCGACGCGGCGCAGCCATTCCAGCTCTTCCAGATACCCCCTTTACGTCCGAGCTCTACGACAGGGCCTTCGCCGATTTCGCCATGTCCAATCTCGGAGTCTCGATTGCCGCTAGCGCACCCGCTCAAGCCGAGTCTGAAGGGAAATAGCCAATGGCCAGAACATCACTTCGGACCATTATTTGCGGCGTACCTGCGGGAACGCTCACGCAAGATGAGAACGGTCTTATCAGCTTTACCTACGATCATGACTATGACGGGCCAGCCCTATCGACCAACATACCCGTATCAAATCGCACATACGGCCAACAGGTCATGAATCCGTACTTGTTTGGCCTTCTACCCGACAGCGAGGACCAACGAAAAGCGATTGCCGCCGAATTCAACGTTAGGCCCAACAATCCCGTTGCGATGCTCAGCCATATCGGACTCGACTGTCCGGGCGGAGTGCAGTTTTGTGCCGAAGAAGATGCCGACGCCGTCCTGCATCGCGCTGGCGACTACCGCCCTATAGACGACCACGAAATTGCTCTCCGTCTCAAGTCGATCAGAGATGACCGCGATGCATCGTGGATGGGTCTAGATGAAAGTTGGTCACTTGGAGGCAACCAGGGCAAGTTCGCGCTCGCGTTCATAAACGGCCGCTGGTGCGAATGCATGGGCTCCTCGCCCACGACGCATATTTTCAAAAATGGCGTTATCGGATTTAAACTCGAGGCTCTCAATGAGTTTGTCTGCATGAAAAGCGCCCAGCGCGCCGGTATCGCAACGGCAAACGTCGAATATCGTATGTTTGAGGACGAACCTGCCCTCATTGTTGAGCGCTATGACCGCGTGAAAGTCGAAGACGGAACGATCAGGCGCCTACATCAAGAAGACCTCTGTCAGGCACTTGGGGTGATGCCCGCCCAAAAGTACACGGCAGACGGCGGCCCGACCACCCGCGACATTCAAGAGCTCCTCGTAAATACGAGCCACCATCAACTTAACCTGTATCTGTTTACGCAGATACTTTTCTTTAACGCCATTATCGGCGCACCGGATGCGCATGCGAAAAACTATTCCCTGCTCCTTGGAAACGACGGCGCAGCCATGATGGCTCGAATGTACGATGTCGCATCGGGGCTGGCATACGAGCGCATGCGCCGCCGGGCGCGCCTTGCCATGAGCGTTGGCGGCGAAAATCGTGTGGGGTGCATCGGTCCAGGCGCTATCCGCCGATACCACGGTATGGGCGACCCCGCGCTGGAGGCGACGCTCACCGATGCCGGGCTATCCGAGAAGTTTTGCTTTGCGACCATGATGGACCTCGCCTACGAGGTGCCCATTTGCATGGAAGAGGTCATGGACGAATACGCCGACCTGCCCGGCATGACGGACCTGCGCGAGCATATGCTCGGCCCTGTCCGCGAAAACTGCCAGCGCACCCTCGACCTCATCAGGGCAGAAATGGACTAGGTGGCCATAATTTCGCAATTATCAAACAAAAGAGAGGGGGCACCCGTCGCAAAAGCTCAGATGCCCCCTCTCGTAATGTCATTTGCAATCCGCTAGCACGTGGCTCGAACTGCTGCTAGCGCGACCTTTACGCAGCAAGGCGCTTGAGGACGTCGATGAGCAGCTCGTAGAAGCGCTCGGCAGAAGCGAGCTCCATGCTCTCGTCCGGGGTGTGGACATCGGAGAGCGTCGGGCCTACGGCGATGGCGTCCAAGCCGTGCAGGGCCTCGGCAAACAGGCCGCACTCAAGGCCGGCGTGAATGGACTCGATTCGCAGCTCGGAGCCAAAGAGCTCGCGATAGCTCTCGACAAAGACGTCGCGGACCGGCGAATGCTCAGCATAGCTCCAGCCGGGATACTCGAACTCGAACTTGGCGTCGAAGCCCAGGACATCGGCCAGCGTCTGCAGGCGGTCCTTAAACTCGTTCTGCAGCGAGGTGATCGAGGAGCGCGGGGACAGCATGATCTTGACCTCGTCGTCAGAGGTGGCAACCACACCGATGTTGGAGGAAACCTCGACGGAGCCGTCGGTGGCGACGTTGCGGCGAATCACGCCGTTAGGGGCAAGACGCAGGGCGCGGATGAGGGCAAGCGCGGACTTCTGGTCCATGGCCTCGACCTCGGCGTCGTCGGCAATCTCGACGGTGCAGGTAAAGCCGGGGTCGAAGACCTCGAGCTCGGCAGTGACGTCGGCGATGATGCCCTTTGCGATCTGGGCCGCGGCCTCGGCGGCAGCGTGGTCGGCGTAGACCAGAACAGCCTTGCACTCACGGTTGATGGCGTTGTCCTTGGTGCCGCCGTTGAAGCTGACGATGGCGGGCTCGCCGGCAACCATCAGGCGGTCGATGATGCGGGCCATGATGAGGTTGCCGTTGCCGCGCTCCAGGTGGATATCGCTGCCGGAGTGACCGCCCAGCAGGCCGGAGATGTCGAGCGTGAGGGTGCTACCGGTCTTGTGCTCGCGCGCGATCGGGCAGGTGTAGGTAACGACGACACCGCCGGCGCAGCTGACGGTGGCAACGCCCTCTTCCTCGGAGTCAAGGTTAATCATGGTGCGGGCGCTAATCTGGGACTTGTCGAGCGTCTCGGCGCCGACCAGGCCAGTCTCCTCGTCGGTGGTGAATACGCACTCGAGGGCAGGGTGAACGATCGAATCGTCATCGAGAACAGTGAGCATCAGAGCGACGGCGATACCGTTGTCGGCGCCCAGGGTGGTGCCGTTGGCGGTGAGGACGCCGTCCTTGACGACCAGGTCGATACCATCGGTCGTAAAGTCGTGCTCAACGGAGCCCAACTTGTCGCACACCATATCGATGTGGCCCTGTAGCATCACGGTCGGGGCATTCTCGGCGCCGGCAGATGCGGGCTTGCGAATGATGACGTTGTAGACCTCGTCCTGATACACATCGAGACCGCGCTCCTTGGCAAACGCGACCAGGAAATCGCTGATGCCCTTCTCGTTGCCAGACCCACGGGGGATCGCGCTGACCTCCTCAAAGAAATGGAACAGCTGGGCGGGCTCGTAGCCGGTAATCTTGTAGTCCATGGTGCCTCCTTGGCGCAACTGGTTAGACAGTAAGACATGCGACTTGTATATTCCCAGACTTTGCGTGCATAAACCAGTCGAAAACGCCGAGCGCCCTCGCATCATCGGCTAACGGTGGACCGTATAGCGTAACGGTCACAACTTCCGCAGCTCTACAAATCGAGGCGCCCTTTCCGGAGCGCCTCGATTGCGCGTATCAAATTGTCGCCACGCCCTACAGTGCGCCGGAACCGGCTTGCATCATGCCGCCGGGGCCCGAGCTCACGCCACTGCTCACAGGCGCGGCGTTTCCGGTGTGCGGCGCCGCCGGAGCGGTATCGCCCCCGAGTGCACCCGCCGGACGCGGCGCCGGGATCTCACCCGTGCCGTGGCTAAAGACAAACTTGCCGTCGACCACGTCGCACAGGACGGTATCGCCCTCGCCCCATTCGCCGGCCAGAAGCTCCTCGGACAGCGGATCCTCGATGAGCTTTTGGATCGCACGGCGTAAGGGACGCGCACCGTTGGTAAGGTCGGTACCCTCGGCCACGATCTTGTCGTAAGCCGCATCGGTGAGCTTGATGTTCATGCCGTTGGCGATCAGGCGCTGACGCAGATCGTCCACCAGCAGGTGCGCGATCTTAGTCAGATTCTCGCCCGAGAGCTTCTGGAACACCACAATGTCGTCGATACGGTTGAGCAACTCGGGGCGGAACAGGCGCTTGAGCTCGCCCATCGCACGACCCTTGATCTCGCTCGACGTGAGACCCTGCTCGCCGGTGGTACCGAAGCCAACGCTCGCATCCTGCGCGATTTCGCGGGCACCCACGTTTGACGTCATAATGATCACCGTGTTGCGGAAGTCAACCGTCTTGCCCTGGCTATCGGTGAGGCGGCCCTCCTCCAGCACCTGCAGCAGGATATTGAAGATGTCGGGGTGCGCCTTCTCGATCTCGTCGAACAGCACGACCGAGTACGGGTGACGGCGCACGGCCTTGGTGAGCTGGCCGCCCTCGTCGTGACCGACGTAACCCGGAGGGCTACCGATGAGCTTGGAGACCTCGAACTCGCTGCCGAACTCCGACATGTCGAAACTGATGAGCGCGTCCTTGCTGCCAAAGAGGTACTCGGCGAGCGTCTTGGCGAGCTCGGTCTTGCCTGTGCCAGTGGGACCCAGGAAGATAAAGCTGCCGCCGGGACGACGCGGGTCCTTGAGCGGAGAGCGACTGCGGCGCACGGCCTTGGCGACGGCCTCGACTGCCTCATCCTGGCCGATGATGCGCGTCTTGAGCACGCTTTCGGTCTGCAGCAGGCGCCGGCTCTCGCTCTCGGTGAGCGAGGAAACCGGCACGCCAGAGGTCACGGACACGATGTCGGCAATCTGACTCACGTCGATGGTGAGCGGGCTGGCGTCGAGCTCGGCGGTCCAGGCGGCCTTGGCCTCGGCGAGCTCAATCTCGGCGGCCTTCTGCTGCTCGGTGATCTCGGCGGCCTTGTTCATGTCGTCGCTCTCGGTGGCCTCCTGCGCGGCGGCCTTGAGCTCCTCTATGCGATGCTCGGCCTCGCGCACCGGCTCGGGCGCGCGATTCGCGGCGATGCGAGCGCGGGCACCGGCCTCGTCGATGAGGTCGATGGCCTTATCGGGCAGGAAGCGATCCTGGATGTAGCGGTTGGAAAGGTTCGCGGCGGCCTCGATAGCACCCTGCGTATAGCGCACATGGTGGTGCTCCTCGTAGCGCGGCTTGAGCGCGGTCAGGATCTTGACCGTGTCCTCGACGCTCGGCTCCTCGACATCGATGGTCTGGAAGCGACGCTCGAAGGCCGGGTCCTTGGTGAGGTACTTGCGGAACTCCTCGGCCGTGGTGGCGCCAATAATCTGGAAGGCACCGCGTGCAAGCACGGGCTTGAGCATAGAGCTCGCGTCGATGGAGCCCTCGGCAGAACCGGCACCGATGATGGTGTGCATCTCGTCGATAAACAGGATGACGTCGTCGGCTTCGGTCGCCTCCTGGATCACGTTTTTGAGGCGCTCCTCAAACTCACCGCGATACTTGGCACCCGCAACGAGGCCCGGCAGGTCGAGCGTCCAGATGTTCTGGTTCATAAGGTTCTCGGGCACGTTGCCGGCAGCGATCTGCTGTGCCAGGCCCTCGACGATGGCCGTCTTGCCCACGCCGGGGTCACCCAGGATAAGCGGGTTGTTCTTGGTGCGGCGCGAAAGAATCTCCATCATGCGCTGGACTTCCTTTTCGCGGCCAATCACGGGATCGAGCTCGGCGTCGCGCGCCTTTTGCGTGAGGTTGGTGGCGAACTGCTTGAGCGTGTCGGTGCCGCTCCCCTTTTGCTGCGAGGCGTCCGAGCCGCTAAAGAACGGCAGGCCCGCACCGGGACGCCCGGCACCGGCACCGGCGAGCGGACGCTTCTTGTCCTGGTCCTTGGCGGTGAGTTTCTCGATAGCCTTTTTGATGGAGGCGGATGACACGCCCAGGCGCATGAGAATGTCCATGGCCATGCCGTTGCCCTCTTCGACGATGCCGATGAGCAGGTGCTCGGTCGACACATACGTCTGGTTGTTCTCGCGCGCCACGCGGAAGGAGCGCTCCATCACGCTGATGACGAGTGGCGTAAAGGCGAGCTTAGCGGCCTCGGTCTCCTCGCTGGGCTCGGGAATGGTGGTCTGGACCTCTTTGAGTGTGTCCATGATGTCGTCGTAGGAGATATCGAGCGAGCGCAGCGCCTCGGCGGCAATGCCCTCGTCCTCCTTGGCAAGCGCGAGCAGCAAGTGCTCGGTGCCCACCTTATTTGAGTGTAGATCGAGCGCCTCTTGCTTGGCCATGGACATGACCTTGCGCGCGCGATCGGTAAAACGGTCTAACATGCTAGTTCCTCTTAGACGAGCTAGTTTTTCAAACGCAAAGCGCCACTCGTGGCGGCGCTTTGGTCTCTTTACCCATATGGAGTATATGTTAACCGCTGGGGCCTTTTCCACATGCAGCCATACGACAACGTCTACAAAAAAGGAATCGCCAGGTGCGGCGGGCGCTCTAGGTTAGAGGCTGTTGCCTAGCAGGCAGGCTCGGCGTCCATGCTCTCGGCAACGCCATTGACGGCATCGGCCGCCGGAGCGCCCGGCATGCGCACGAGCTCCATATGCTGCTCCTCAAAAACCGTGCCCATGGGGAAGGCGCGGCGGAAGACAAAACGGGCAACCGGACCGGCAACCAAGAGATTCCAAGGCAGGGCCATGATAAAGTTGCGCGGAATGTTGACGAGCCACATCATCGGCAGCGCCTGCAAATTGGCAAGCGGGCCGCCGGGCATATGGAACAGGCCTTCGCACGCGCCGTAGAGTGACATGATGATAACCATGGGAACAACCATGCAGGAGCTGACGGCGAGCGTCATGGCAAGCGGCGAGCTCTTGCCCGGCGTGACCAGGAATTTAAAGGCGAAGCCCTTAGCAAGGGGGCTGGCAACAAACCAATCGCAGCACATGGCAAAAACGTAGGCAACGGGGAAGCCGAGCCACGCGGCGGCAACAACCTCGCCGTTGATGGCCCCATGCTGCAGGGCAACGTTGTAGATGCTCATCCAGAGCACCATGCAAAAGCACATGATAAAGGTGAACAGCAGGCTCTCTCGTTTGTTGATAGGCATAAAGGGCATGGTCCTTTCTGTGTTACGCCGCGGCACCACGCAACAAAAACGGGCGGGCGAGATGGAGCTGTTGGGACTTCATCTCGCCCGCCCGCGGTACGTGCGTCTGCGACTACTTATGTGGTGAAACCAGCCTAGCACGAAAAGCACGTGCTTCGTAAGCGTTGAGTTTATGAAGCCTTGATTATCAACTTTATCCGAACACCTCCCACATTCATCCGCACATGTGCGGATGAATGTGGGAACCCGATACCCTGAGGGCCGGACCGGCCGGCCCCGGGAGATCGGAGGACGGCATGTCCGGAAAGA
>DBGEDL010000041.1:0-5017 GCA_048375035.1 Collinsella sp. | reverse complement strand
GGACCGCCTTTGCGGAGCCACTTTTCTTCTTTCCGGACATGCCGTCCTCCGATCTCCCGGGGCCGGCCGGCCCGGCCCTCAGGGTATCGGGTTCCCACATTCATCCGCACATGTGCGGATGAATGTGGGAAGTGTTCGGATGAAGTTGATAATCAAGGGACCTCGCTCGAAGGCACCGTCGAGCTCGCCATGCGCCGCGGCGAGGCCCCGCTCTATATCGTGCACTTTAGCCAGGATGCCGCCCTTGCAACGGCACAGTCGCTCGCCAATTTTGGCATCGCTAGTAAGGAGCAACGCGAGACCATTAAGGAAGCTGCCAAAGGCACGAGCTTCTCGACGGCCTTTGGCAAGATTCTCAAGCGCCTGCTTGGATGCGGCGTCGGCGTGCACCATGCTGGCATGTTGCCGCGCTATCGCCTGCTGGTCGAGCGCCTGGCGCAGCAGGGCCTGCTGCCCGTCATCTGCGGCACCGATACGCTCGGCGTCGGCATCAACGTACCCATCCACACCGTGGTGCTCACCGCGCTCACCAAGTTCGATGGCTACAAGATGCGTCGTCTGCGCGCCCGCGAGTTCCACCAGATTGCCGGTCGCGCCGGCCGCTCGGGCTTTGATACCGAGGGCATGGTGATTGCCGAGGCACCCGAGCACGAGATCGAGAATGCCAAGCTTATGGCCAAAGCGGGCGACGACCCCAAAAAGCTCCGTAAGATTAAAAAGAAAAAGGCCCCCGAGGGCTTTGTCACCTGGAACAAGCAAACCTTTGAGCGCCTGATCGAGACGCAGCCCGAGACGCTCAAGCCGCGCCTGCGCATCACACACTCCATGGTGATTAGCGTGGTCGAGCAGGGCGGCGATGCCCGAGCCCGCGTACACGACCTCATCGAGACGAGCTTACAGACCCCCGAAGAAAAGGCCAAGCTCGAGGTTCGCGCCGACGAAATCTTCGCCACACTCATCGATTCCGGCGTCGTCGTTCGCACCGAGGTGCCGCCCGCACCTGACGCCCCGGCTGACGCCGCACCAGACATCGACTACGCGCTGACGGTCGATCTGCCCGAGGACTTCGCACTCGATCAGCCGCTCTCGCCGTTTTTGCTTGCCGCGCTGGAGTTGCTCGATCCCGAGAGCGAGACCTATACCATGGATCTAATCTCAATGGTCGAGGCAACGCTCGAGGATCCCAAGCAGGTGCTGCGCGCACAGGAGCGCGCCGCACGCGATCGCGCTATGGCCGAGATGAAGGCCGACGGCATCGAATATGAGGAGCGCTTGGAGCGCATTCAAGACGTCACGTACGAAAAGCCGCTCGAGGATTTGCTCGACGCCGCCTTTGACAAGTACTGCCAGGAAGTACCCTGGGCAAACGACTACCAGCTCTCTCCCAAGAGCGTCCTGCGCGATATGCTGGAAAGCGCGAGCGATTTTAAGGGCTACATTCAAAAGCTCGGCATCGCCCGCTCCGAGGGCATTTTGCTGCGCTACCTGGCAGAAGCCTATCGTTCACTCGACCGCACCGTGCCCATCGAGAAGCGCGACGAGCGCCTGCGCGACATTATCTCGTGGCTGGGCTTTGTGGTGCGCTCGGTCGACTCGAGTCTGGTGGACGAGTGGGAGAACGCCGGCAACCCCGCTGCACTCGACGCCGCGCCGCCGCAGGGCATCGACGAGGTCGTGGCCGATCGCCGCGGCTGCACCCTGCTGGTGCGCAACGCGCTCTTCCGCCGCGTGACCCTTGCGGCCCGCGGGCACGTCCGCGACCTGGGCGAGCTCGATGAGGACTGGGGTATGAGCGAGGTCCGCTGGCAAAAGGCGCTCGACGCCTATCACGAGCAGCACGAGGAAATCCTCACTAACGGCGATGCCCGCAGCTCGGCGATGTTTACCATCGACGAGAGCGACGAGAAGACCGATCACGTGTGGCACGTGCATCAGATCTTTGCCGACGAGGATGGCGACCACGACTTTGGCATCATGGGCGATGTCGATCTGGACGCCACGCAAGACGGCGGCGAGGTCATCTTCAAGAACTACCGCGTCGGCTTTATCGAGGACCTGCTCGAAGACTAGCCGAATCAGCCAGGTAAACGAAGCGGGGCCGCTGGCAACATCGCCAGCGGCCCCGCTTTTTGCGCTATGCGCTATACCCTACTCGGCATCCTCGACCTCATACGAATCGGCCTCAGCGGGCTCATCGCCCGTGCCCGTTGCCGTCTCGCGCGCCTCGTCAAACGCCGCCTTCATGGTCTTGTTACCCCAAGTAAGCTTGCGGATCGTAAGTTCATCAGCCTTGTTGTGGGCCAGGCGCAGGTTCTCGGTGCTGCGGCGCAGGTCGTCCTTGGTCTTCTCGAGCTGTTTGATGGCAGCATCAATCTCCTTGATGGCCGATTCAAACTGCTTGCTCGCCAAGTTATAGTTGCGCGAGAAACCGTCCTTGAACTTTTCCATCTTCGCTTCGAAGTTCGTGACGTCGATATTCTGCTGCTTGTACTCCGCCAGCTCCTGCTTATAGCGCAGCGAGCCCATGGCAGCATTGCGCAACAGGGTGATGATGGGAATGAAGAACTGCGGGCGAATCACGTACATCTTCTCGTAGCGATAGCTCACGTCCACGATTCCCGCGTTATAGAGCTCGCTCTCGGGCTCGAGCAGCGTACAGAGCACCGCATACTCGCAGCCTTTCTGGCGGCGATCGTGGTCGAGCTTCTTAAAGAAGTCCTCATTCTTGTGTTTGGTCGCGGTCTCGTCGTTCTCATTTTTCATCTCGAACATAATCGAGATGATCTCGTTGCCGCTCGCGTCGCACTCACGGAAGATGAAGTCACCCTTGGTGCCCTCGGACGCATCGTTGTCTTTCTCGAAATACGCGTTGGGAAACGCCGTCATGCGCAGACGGTTAAACTCGGTCTCGCAGTGCTGCTCGAGCGACTCGCCCACCATCTTGGTGGACAGGCGAACCTTCATGTCCTTAAGGCGCTCAATCTCTTCATCCTTGTAGCGAATCAGGTCATCGCTCGCGCGCTTGGCCTGCGCAAGCTCGAGCTCGTGTGCCGCCTTGGCTTGCTCCTCGCGAGAATCGCGCACCGCCAGCTCGCTCGTCAGTTTGGCACGCGCCTCATCGCGCTCTCGCTCCGCCGCGGCGACCGCCTCTGACAGGTTCATTTTTGCCATCAGTTCCTGCTCGCGCAGCTGGGCGCGCAGCCCCTCGGCCTCTTGCTCGGACTGAGCCTTTGCGGCGGAAAGCTTCTCCTGTACCGTCGCGCGGTAGTCAGCAAGTGCGCGCTCGGCCTCGCTGCGAGCGGCATCGAGCTCACGCTGCGACTCGGCCGCGGCAGCGGCAAGCGCCATCTCCTGGGCCTTGTCCGCCGCAGCAAGCTTGGCCTGCAGCTCGGCAATCTGGGCATCTCGTGCAGCTACATCGTTTTGAGCAGCATTGCGCGCCGCCGACTCGGCAAGCTTGGCTTCGTCATCCTTGCGCCCCAGCTGCGCACGCAAGTTGTCGATTTCGCGCTGGAGCTCGGCGTTCTCCTTTTGAGCGTCGGCACGGGCCTCAACCGCCGCGCGCTGGCTTGCACTCTCGCGCTCTGCGGCAGCGCCCTCGAGCTTGGCACGCAATTCGGCAAGCTCGGCATCACGCTTGGCAACCTCTTGTGCCAGCTCCTGAGCCGCGGCGTTTTTCTGCTCGGCAAGTTGAGCGCTACGCTGAGACTCCACCTCCTGCAGGGCGGCCGTCGAACGAGAGCGCTCAAGCTCCAACGCCTGCTCCCCCTCACGCTGGACGGCCTTTACACGCTCATCAAGATCGCGCGAGAACTCGGCATCGCGCACCTGCTTGACGATATCCGCATAACCGGACGCATCGACCTTAAAAACTTCGCCGCAATGCGGGCACTTGATCTCGTTCATGGCAGCTCCTCGATGGACGCAAATTTCAACCTTCTACACTCTACCGCGCCACGCGGACAAAAAAGGCACCGCAGCCATAATGGCAACGGCGCCAGATCCACCGCGAGGGTGCCTATCCCCTTTGTGGTGGCTTGGGTCCTTACAGGTCGCGGTAGTCGATCAGGCGAAGATCGGATTGAGACTCAAGCCAAGCGCGAAGCTCGGGGTCGATCAGCGCATCGACTTCCTTGGTGCGATCGGTCGTAAGCGAGCTGTTCTCCAAGATAAAACGATCGAGATAGCCCGGATGGCACACAAAGACGACCGTCTCGCCGTCCGCCATCTCGCGAACCGTCCGCATAATCGAGTCCTTAGGTTCGTAGCCCGGCTCCATCGAGTGCATCACCATGCGCAGGTCGGTGGCGCCGCATCGCACAACCGCCGTGGGGTCGAAGCTCGCCTTCTGTTCCTTAAGGCCCAGTTCCTGAGCAACCGCCGAGATCGCTCGGTTAAGGTTTTTGCTCATGACGGCATGGGCCTCAAAGTAATCGGGTTCGCGGCCCACAATCTCTACAAAGCGGTCATGCTGCGCGCGGATCTCGATGCAGGCCTCATCAAAGTCGATCAGTTCTTCGCCGCGCTTAAAATGCTCGCGGAAGGTACGGCTACTATGGAACTCACCGCTCTCGTTGAGCATACTCGGAATGAGCTCCGGGTCGGCACACGGCTTGCCCAGGCACACGTTGGTATGCTGGCCCACCGCAATGCCGGCGTCCGCCACGAGCGACCAGCCACGCTCGGCCTCGGGCATATTGGGCATCAAGCCCGCCGAGCGCACCAGACCCTCATTGATGCTGCGGGCAATCCCCAGGTTAACGGCATACGAATAACCGATATCGTCGGCACGAATGAGCAATTGCTTCATAGCGACTCCAATCTATGCAAGGACCACCACAAAGGTGCCTGTGAACTGCCTCCCATTTCTTGGACATCGGGAAATGGGAGGTTTTCCATGAGTATAGACCTCAGGGCGAAGCACGACCTGGAGTCCAGGAGGCGGGCCGTCGAGCTCTTCGACGCCGGCGTCGGCTGCAAGCCGGCGGCCGAGGCCCTGTCCGTCCCCCGCGAGACC
>DBGEDL010000040.1:0-2207 GCA_048375035.1 Collinsella sp. | reverse complement strand
ACGGCACCGAGCCGTCATCGAACTGAGAAGGGGGAGGCCTCGCGGCCTCCCCTTTTTTGCGTTTGCGGGCAGCATTCCTTATGCAATTAAATCAGTTTAATCATCCACCGCTGAATATAGACGTTCACCGTTCTGTGGTCGGTTCTCTGTTCTCAATGGACTAATATTTGCTTTAGCGCACTGCTGCGCTTGTCCTGTTTTAAACGGGTTGTTTTATTGATTATGACGGAAGGACTCACATGGCAGATGTTCATGAGCTGCTTGATACTTGGATTGCCAATGTCAAGGACGAGGAGCTCCTCGCTGAGCTCAACACGATGAAGGAGCAGGGTGATGAGGACGCCATCACCGACGCTTTCTTCCAGGATCTCGCCTTCGGTACTGCCGGTCTTCGCGGCACTATCGGTGCGGGCACTAACCGTATGAATATCTATACGGTCGGTCGTGCGACCCAGGGATTCGCTGACTACCTCAATGCGACCTTCGAGCATCCGACAGTCGCCATCGCGCGCGATAGCCGCAATAAAGGTGAGCTGTTCGTTAAGACGACGGCTGCCATTCTTGCAGCAAACGGCGTGACTGCCCTCGTGTATCCTAAGATTTCTCCTGTGCCGACGCTCTCCTGGGCCGTCCGTGATCTTAAGTGCTCCGGTGGCATTTGCATGACCGCTAGCCATAACCCGGCGCCCTATAACGGCTATAAGGCCTATGGCCCCGACGGCTGCCAGATCACCAGCGAGGCCGCCGATGCAATTTCTAAGGCTATCGCCGAGACCGATACGTTCACCGGCGTGAAGTCCATGGACTTCGATGAGGCTCTTGAGCAGGGTCTGGTCAAATGGATCGATGACTCGTGCCTCGAGCGTTATTACGACGCCGTTCTCGCCCGCGGCGTGACTAACCTTTCTGCCGAGGAGATCGCTGGCGCTCCGCTTAAGCTCGTCTACACTCCGCTCAATGGCACCGGCCTCATTCCCGTCACGACGGTGCTCGAACGCGCTGGCATCACCGATGTCACAGTTGTTCCCGAGCAGAAGGAGCCTAACGGCGATTTCCCGACCTGCCCGTATCCTAACCCCGAGATCCGTCAGGCCATGCAGAAGGGCATCGATCTCTGTGAGCAAGTTCACCCTGATTTGCTGCTTGCAACCGATCCCGACGCCGACCGTGTTGGCGTTGCCGTTAAGAATGGCGATGACTATCTGCTGTTGACCGGCAATGAGATGGGCGTTCTTCTGCTCGACTATATCTGCAAGACCCGTGCTGCCCGCGGTGAGGACCTCACTAAGAAGGTTGCCGTTACTACTATCGTTTCTTCCGCCATGGTTGACGCTCTGGCCGACGAGTACGGCTTTGAGCTCCGCCGCTGCCTGACGGGCTTCAAGTACATCGGTGACATCATTACTTCTCTTTCCGATGCTGGCGAGGTCGATCGCTTTATCTTCGGTTTTGAGGAGAGCTACGGCTATCTGGCCGGCGATCACGTGCGCGACAAGGACGCCGTGAGCACTTCGCTTCTGATTTGCCAGATGGCGCAGTATTACAAGCTCCAGGGCAAGAACCTTGCCGATGCGATGCACGAGCTGTACGAGAAGTATGGCTACTATCATAACAAGACGATTTCGCTGAGCTATCCGGGCGCTGAGGGTGCGGCAAAGATGGCCGGCATCATGGCCGGTCTGCGCGAGAACCCGCCCGCGGAGCTCGCCGGTTCCAAGATTGAGGCCGTCGTGGATTACAACACCTGCGTGAACGGCCTGCCGAAGGCTAACGTCATTGAGTTCGATCTTGAGGGTGGCAACAAGGGTATTGTTCGTCCTTCCGGCACCGAGCCCAAGATTAAGCTATACATCTTCGCTAAGGGCACGGATGCCGCCGAGGCTGATGCAGCACTTGACGCGATTGAGGAGTCCGGTCGCAAGCTGTTGGCCTAAGGCTTTGAAAGCCTATTTCTATAGTTAGACGGAGGAGGGGATCTCGGAAACGAGGTCCCCTCTTTAATACTGGCAAATACAGCTGAGAATCACAAGATGTGTAGGAAATGTGTATGCCCGGATTCCCGCCCACGGGGCCCCTCCGGTCTGGCAATATATCTCCTTGCCGCGCGGCCCGGTCGGACCGGATGAGCCGCCAGGCGTGCACCTTGAGAACCGGATACTGCGAGGATGGACACTTCAAGTGTCGCATCCGGGCAGACATCGAACCAT
>DBGEDL010000039.1:0-20479 GCA_048375035.1 Collinsella sp. | reverse complement strand
CGACGCCGTCCCGTACGCGGCCTAGCGGGCGGCGGGATCAACCGAAGGGGAAGCGGGGGCGCCGGGCGCCCGGATGCGTCATGCCGAAATGGCGCGAAGCACGCGGTTGACAAAACTATAGAGACACGTCCCAAAAAGACTGATTGGGAGCTGGGGCGTGTCGATGCGATAGTATTACGTGGTGATATTCGACAAACCGTGGGCTTCATCCGAGGGCTTTATGGAACAACACCAGCATTATCAGAGCCTGCAAGACCAGGCATACAACGCACTGCGCTCCAAGATCATCTATGCCGAGCTCAAGCCCGGCACGCGCCTTTCGGCGATTGGTCTGGAAAAGGAGACGGGAATCGGGCGCACGCCCATTCGTGAGTCCTTTGTGCGCCTGCGCGAGCAAGAGCTGGTGGAAACGCGTCCCAAGAGCGGCACCTACGTCTCTAAGATCAGCATGGAACACGCCGAGAATGCCTGTTTCTTGCGCGAGAAGCTCGAGAGAAGCGTGCTTATTAAATGCTGTTCGGCCGCTACGCCCGAGCAAAAGCATCGGCTCGAGCAGATTCTTACCGAGTCCGAGTCGCTCGACCATCGCGAAACGCGTCGTTTCTTTGACCTGGACAACCTGTTCCACGAGACGTGTTTTGTGATTGCCGGTCGCCACATGTTGTGGGATTGGATGAAGAGCGTCAACACACATTTTGAGCGATACAACTGGTTGCGTATGGTGTCGCAGGATCTGGATTGGGAGCCGATTCGTCGGCAGCATCGCCGGATTCTCGAGGCCATTAAGAGGGGCGATACCGACACGGCGAGCTATCTAGCAGAGACGCACTTGCACCTGATGCCCGAGGAGCAGGGCCCGGTTATCGCCTTGCATCCCGACTATTTTGAGCTGCCTAAAGACTCGAATATCTAGCCCATCATCGCATCTGCTCGAGACGCAAAAACGATGTTGCTCACCTACAGCGTTTTGCAACCGAGATTTTTAAAAATGCCTAAAATGGCTCAGAATGCCGACAATGGGGAAACGGGGTGCGCTATGGCGCAGATGAGAATCAAGGATATTGCCGCCGAGGCGGGCGTGAGCCCGGCCACGGTCTCGCGCTATCTCAACAACCGCCCCGGGCAGATGACCGAGGAAACCCGTGCTCGCATCGCGGCAGTTATCGAGCGCACCGGCTATCGTCCACGTGCCGCCGCGCGCAATCTGCGCAGCTCGCGCACCAACCTCATCGGCGTGATCCTAGCTGACATCGCCAACCCGTTCTCGAGCGCCATGCTCGAAGGGCTTTCCGCCAGTGCCGCCGCGCGCGGCTGCTCGCTCATGACGGCCATTAGCGGCAACGACCCCGCTAAGGAAGCAGAGTCGCTCACCAGACTTATCGATGCCGGTGTGGACGGCCTGGTCGTCAATACCTGCGGAGACAACGACAAGGCGATTGCCGCGGCTGCGGGACGCCTGCCCGTCGTGCTGCTCGACCGCGATATTGCCGCCGGCGGTGTCGATCTGGTGACCTCCAACAACCGTGAGCTGGTCGCCGGCCTGGTAGACGCCTTGGCCTCTGCGGGCAGCGAGCGCCTGTGCCTGCTCACCGAGGCAAGCGATGACAGCCCCGTGCGTCGCGAGCGCGCCGAGGCCTTTGCCGACGAGCTTTCGCGCCGCGGTCTTGCGGGCGAGGTCGTCACTCTGGCCGACGGTGGCGCCACGGGTGTCAGTCGCCTGGACGAGACCATCCGCGGCTATGCGGGTAAAAAGCTCGGCCTCATTGCCGTCAACGGTCTGGTCTTCCTGCGTCTGACCGAGGCGCTGGCACAGTTGGGACCTTCGTTGCCGGCGGGTCTCAAGATCGCAACGTTTGACGACTATCCCTGGAACCACGTGCTCTTTGGCGGTGTGACCACGGCCGCGCAGGACACCCTCACCATTGCCGAGCGCGTGGTCGAGCGCCTGTCCGAGCGCATCGACGTCGTTACCACTACGGTGGGCGACGCCGCAAAGCTCGCCCCCAAGCGCATCGAGGTCCCCGGCCACATCGAACACCGCGCTTCGACCTCGCGCTAGCCGCTCGTTCGCAACGGCCTGTTCGCCCACGTTTTTTGAGCGCTTGATACGCTTTAACCCTGCGGAAACATTTTTCTGCGATAGTATCTGCGATATAGACCAGTCGAAACCCGCCCGAAAGAAAGGGGAGCGACATGAACCAGCAGAACATCGATTACGTACTCCGCTCCGTAGAGCAGCGTGACATCCGCTTTGTGCGTCTGTGGTTTGTCGACATTCTCGGCCGCCTCAAGAACTTTGCCATTAGCCCCGAGGACCTCGAGGTCGCTTTTGAGGAGGGTATTGGCTTTGACGGCTCCGCTATCGAGGGTTTTGCCACGCCCGAGGAAGCCGACATGCTGGCGTTCCCCGATGCTTCGACCTTCCAGATCCTGCCGTGGCGCCCGAGCCACAACGGCGTAGCCCGCGTGTTCTGCGACGTGTGCACTCCCGATCGCAAGCCGTTTGCCGGCGACCCGCGCGATGCCCTGCGCCGCATGTTCCGCAAGGCCGAGAAGGCTGGCTATCTGCTCAACGTGGGCGCCGAGCTGGAGTATTACTACTTCCCCGACGAGCACACCCCCGAGCCGCTCGACAACGTGGGCTACTTCGATCTTTCGGTGAGCGATGCCGCCCGCGACCTGCGTCGCAACACGGTCCTCACGCTCGAGAAGATGTCCGTGCCCGTGGAGTACACCTTCCACGCCGCCGGCCGCTCGCAGCACGGCATGAGCCTGCGTCACGCCGAGGCCCTGAGCATGTCCGACGACATCACCACGGCCAAGCTCATCATTAAGCAGCAGGCATACGAGAGCGGTTGCCACGCCTCCTTTATGCCCAAGCCGTTGGCGGGCGAGGACGGCAGCGCTATGTTCCTGTGCCAGTCGCTGTTCGATCATGACGGCAACAACGTCTTTTGGGGCGAGGACGACGAGAAGTACCATCTCTCCGATATCGCCAAGCACTACATGGCCGGCATCCTGGCGCACGCGCGCGAGATCAGCGCCATCACTAACCCCACGGTCAATTCGTACAAGCGCATCACCACGGGTGGCGACTCCGTGCCGCAGTACGCCACGTGGGGCCTGCGCAACCGCGCGAGTATGGTCCGCATTCCGGTCTACAAGCCCGGCAAGCAGCTGTCCACGCGCATCGAGCTTCGCAGCCCCGACCCCATGGCCAACCCGTACCTGGTCAACGCCGTCACGCTGGCGGCTGGTCTCGACGGCATCGAGCGCAAGCTGGAGCTCCCGCCCGAGGCCACGGCCGAGACGCTCAAGCTTACCGACCGTCAGATGGTCGAGGCCGGCTACACGCCGCTGCCGCGCTCGCTCAAAGAGGCACTTGACGTGTTTGAGGACTCGCAGTTTATGAAGGATGCCCTCGGCGAGCACATCCACAGCTTCTTCCTTAAAAAGAAGCGCGACGAGTGGCATAAGTTCGAGTCCACGATCACCGAGTGGGAGATCAAGCACTACCTGGCGAACTCCTAATCGCGCTGGCTTGTTCCAGTACGATTGAGCTCATTTCTTTGGAGGCCGATATGTCCGAAAAGAGTGCCCTGTTCATGGCGCGCACGACGCGCTTCCACGAGTTTGCCCGCAGCTTGACGACCACCCTGGGTGTCGAGGTGAGCCTGGCCACCCCCGATTCGCCGACTGCGGCGCACGACTTTGACCTGCTGATCCTCGATTGTGATGGCATCCGCAGCGACCGCATCGATCAGATTGCCAAGTGGCTTGACGATCGCGGCGGCGTCCCCATGTTGGTGATCGTCGATGACGAGGCGCTCGGTACCTTGCGCCTGCCGAATCACGCGCATGCCGACTTTGTATGTCCCACGGCAACGCCCAACGAGCTCAAGGCTCGCGCGCAGCGTCTGATGGGCGAGGAGGAGACCGTCACCGCCGACGATGTGCTCAACATCGATAACCTCGAGATTAACCTGGCCACCTACCAGGTGACACTCGATAACGAGCCCATCGACCTGACGCTGATGGAGTACTCGCTGCTGAGCTTTTTGGCGACGCATCCCAACCGTGCCTACAGCCGCGAGGTGCTGCTGCACCGCGTGTGGGGTTTTGAGTACTGCGGCGGCACCCGTACCGTCGACGTGCACATCCGACGCATCCGCTCCAAGGTGGGCCCGCAGATTGCGGCACACATCACCACCGTCCGCGGCGTGGGCTATCTGTTTAAGGACTAGCTTTTCACCACAAAGGGGACAGGCACCTTTGTAGTGGCTTTGACGCAGGTGCGGGTTCCTCTCGAATCTGCAACAGAACTTAAGCCTTCCTAAAAGATTGCGTTCTCATACACTTGCGCCCGCATATTGGGGTACAACTCAACGTGAACAATGATGGCCCGCCACATGTTTGGCGGGCCTTTGGTTATTTGACGAAAGGATCGCAGCTATGAGCGAGTACGATTCCCAGCGTCCCCAGGACGCGGGCAACGCCGGCGAGACCCAGCAGCAGCCGCGCGTGCAGGTGGAGTCGACGCCTGCCGGTGGCAACAACATTCCCTATGTGCAGGCCTACGACACGCAGACCGGCCAGCCCTTGGGCGGCCAGCAGGTCGTGAACAAGCACACGGTGGTCAAGACCAAGACTAAAAAGCTGCCGATCTTTATTACGGCGCTCGCCGGCTGCGCATGCGGCGCCCTGCTGGTCATCGCGTTTATCATGAGTGGCACGCTCGATATCGGCGGCGGCAAGAATGCCGTGACGGCGGGTGCTTCGGGATCGTCGACGCAAAAGATCACCATCGACTCCGAGGACACCACGCTGGCCGAGGCCGTCTCTGCCAAGGTGCTGCCCTCCGTGGTTTCCATTACCGCTACTTCGAGCGGCAGCCAGAGTGGTTCGCTTTCGCAGTCCGCTGACGAGTCGGACAGCTCGGGTAGCGTCGGCTCGGGCGTGGTGCTCGATACCGAGGGCCACATCCTTACCAACAACCACGTGGTCGACGGCTACGACCAGTACGTGGTGACCATGGATGACGGCACCACCTACGAGGCCGAGTTCGTGGGTAACGATGCCTCGAGTGACCTGGCCGTTATCAAGCTCAAGGACGCCGACGCCTCCAAGCTCACGCCGATTGAGATCGGTGATTCCTCCAAGCTCAACGTGGGCGAGTGGGTCATGGCGATCGGCTCGCCGTTCGGCAACGAGCAGTCTGTCTCCACGGGTATCGTGTCGGCGCTGTATCGCTCCACGGCCATGAGCTCTACCAACGGTAACACCATCTATGCCAACATGATCCAGACCGATGCCGCCATCAACCCGGGCAACTCCGGCGGCGCGCTCGTCAACGACAACGGCGAGCTCGTGGGTATCAACTCGCTCATCGAGAGCTACTCGGGCTCCAGCTCGGGCGTGGGCTTTGCTATTCCCGTTAACTACGCCAAGAACATTGCCGACCAGATCATCGACGGCAAGACGCCGGTGCATCCGTACCTGGGCGCTACGCTTTCGAGCGTCAATGCGCTCAACGCCCGCACCAACAAGCTCAGCACCGATAGCGGCGCGTATGTCGCGAGCGTTGTCGAGGACGGTCCCGCTGCCAAGGCCGGCATCCAGGAGGGCGACGTCATCACCAAGCTGGGCGATGACGAAATCACGAGCGCCGATGGCTTGATCATTGCGCTGCGCAGCCACGAGGTGGGCGAGAAGGTCGAGATCACGCTCATGCGCGGCAAGGAAGAGAAGAAGGTCACGGTTGAGCTGGGCTCCGACGAGGAGCTACAGAACCAGCAGCAGAACGACAGCGCGACCGATACCGGCAACGGCGGTATTACCGACGAGCAGCTGCGCCAGTATCTGGAGGAGCTGCTTGGCCAGCAGGGCCAGGGTCAGGGCAACGGCCAGGGTTTCTAACGAGCTGTATCGCACATATCGAAGCCAGAGGGGCTGTTCCGCCAGCGCGGGACAGCCCCTCTTTTCGCGATGATCCCTTGGAGACGGAGGAAAACGGATCATTTAGAACTGGCAAGGGCATGGTTTAATCGCGCGATCCACCCCAGTCTGGCGGCTGCCGATTCGGTGCGGTTCGAAAGGGTTATTCGGCGCCATGGTGACCGGTGGTACTCTTGTATCCGTTTGAAATCGAGCGAAGGAGTGCCGCTATGGAGCAATCGAGCCTGTTTGGTGACGGCGTGGACATCGATACCGAAACGCCCGCGAGCGTGGATGCCGCCGCACCGGCCGATGCCCGTGCCCAGGCGGCGGCGCGTGCGGCCGAGCTGCGCCACGAGCTCGATTACCACGCCTATCGCTACTACATGCTCGATGCGCCCGAGATCACGGACGCCGCCTTTGACAAAATGCTCGTTGAGCTGCAGGAAATCGAGGCGACCTACCCCGACCTGGTGACCCCCGACAGCTATACCCAGCGTGTGGGCGGCTACGTGAGCGAGCAGTTTACGCCGGTCACGCATATGGCACGCATGTACTCCATGGACGATGCCATGGACCTGGACGAACTTGACGCGTGGCTCCAGCGCGCCGAGGATGCGCTCGGTGCCGGCAGCGTCACCTATACCTGCGAGCTTAAGATCGACGGCCTGGGCGTGGCCCTTACCTACCAAAACGGCACCTTCGTACGCGCCGCCACGCGCGGCGACGGCACCACGGGCGAGGACGTGTCGCTCAACGTGCGTACCATCAAGGATGTGCCCATGCACCTGTCCGAGCCTGCGCTCGCCCACATGGGTGCCGACCGCGAGCGCACCATTGAGGTGCGCGGCGAGGTCTACATGCCCAAGGGCAGCTTTGTGCGTCTGAACGACGAGGCCGATGCCGAGGGCCGCGACCCCTTCGCCAACCCGCGCAACGCCGCCGCCGGCAGCCTGCGCCAAAAGGACCCCAAGGTCACGGCGCGCCGCGACCTGGCTACCTTTATCTACGCCATTGCCGATACCGATCCGCTGCACGTCCACAGCCAGCGTGAGTTTCTCGACTGGCTGCGCAGTGCCGGCTTTAGCGTCAACCCCAACGTGGCACGCTGCGCCACGCCGGCCGAGGTCCACGAGTTCTGTGCCCAGGCCCTCGAGCATCGCGGTGACCTGGACTACGACATCGACGGCGTGGTCGTAAAGGTCGACAGCTTCCAACAGCAGCTCGACCTGGGCTTTACCGCCCGTGCGCCGCGTTGGGCCATCGCCTTTAAGTTCCCGCCCGAGGAAAAGCAGACCGTCCTGCGCGAGATTCGCATCCAGGTGGGCCGCACCGGTGTGCTCACGCCGGTCGCTGAGTTCGACCCGGTGACGGTAGCCGGCTCCACCATCGCGCGCGCCACGCTGCACAACATCGACGAGATCCGCCGCAAAAACGTGCGCGAGGGCGACACTATCATCGTGCACAAGGCGGGCGACGTGATTCCCGAGGTCGTGGGCCCGGTGCTCGATAAGCGCCCGGCCGATTCGGTCGACTGGCACATGCCCGAGGTCTGCCCCGTGTGCGGCAGCCCCGTGGTCCACGAGGACGGCGAGGTCGCTTACCGCTGCGTCTCCATCGACTGCCCCGCGCAGCTCAAGGAGCGCCTGCTTCACTGGGTGAGCCGCGGCTGCATGGACGTCGACGGCCTGGGCGACGAAATCGTCGACAAGATGATCGCCGCCGGCCTGATCCACGATGTCGCGGACTTCTACCAGCTCACGGTCGACGATATCGCCGGCCTGGATACAGGGCGCACCTATGCCAGCTCCAACAGCAAAAAGGGCGTCAAGAAGGGCGACCCCATTCCGGTTGGCCTTAAGACGGCCGAGAAAATCATCGCCGAGCTCAACAAGTCCAAGAGTCAGCCGCTCGGCCGCGTGCTGTTTGCCCTGGGCATCCGCCACGTGGGCAAGAGCGTGGGCGAGGTCATCGCCGAGCGATTCCTGTCGATCGACAAGCTCGTCTTGGCGAGCGAAGAGGACATCGCCGAGTGCGAGGGCATCGGTCCCAAGATTGCGGCGAGCGTCAAGCAGTTCCTGGCCGTGCCCGAGAACCTTGCCGTGCTGGAACGTCTGCGCCAAGCGGGCCTTTCGCTCGAGGTCGACCTGGGCGCCGCGCATGCGCAAGCCGCAGCCGACGCTGGCGTGGCGGACGAGCTCGCCGACGCACAACCGCTTGCGGGTCTGACCTTCGTGCTCACCGGCACGCTCGTCAACCGCACGCGCGACGAGGCGGGCGCGGCGCTCAAGGTGCTCGGCGCCAAGGTTTCGGGCAGCGTGTCGAAGAAGACGAGCTATCTGGTCGCTGGCCCCAAAGCAGGCTCCAAGCTCACCAAGGCCGAGCAGCTGGGTGTGCCCGTGTTGGATGAGGCGGCACTTGAACAGATTTTGGCGACGGGTAGGGTCCCGGAGGCATAATGATTTGTTGAGGAACTGCGCAGAGGCTCAGTTCCTCAACATCTCCTTATAGTGTTTGCCTGTTCAATTTCGATATCGTTTCCCTCGTATGATCCAGATGCGTCTACCGACTCAAAGCGTGAGTAGGAAACTCTTGTCCCAACTTTGATTTGGGAAAGCTTGTCTTTGATTCGGCCAGATGAGGGGAATGTAATCCGGGTTTGCTTTCCAGCGTCGGTGTAGCGGGGACTGTTGTCTGTTTGGATTACGAGTTCCGTTCCCTCAATAGAATGAACGCTGCCGGCTCCAAAGACAAGGTAATCATCTCCTCCGCTATAGCGGGCTCTATCTGTGCATGAAGAAACGGATGCAAACATAGCGAAAATCACCAATATCGTAACCAGGGCAAAGGCCGTGGTGCCATAGCATTTTGATGGTGCCATCCGGTCTACCAAAAGACTGTTCCGTTCAATTTGACCATATTGGGCGTTGCATAGTTAATCGCTCGGGGATAAGTGTTCCATCCGTCGAATACTTCGAGCCACTGCAGTTCGATGCCAGAGCTTCCATTATGCCCAGTAAAATAGCCAGTTACCGTGACTGTATGACCTGATAGCTCGACGGATCCTTCACTGTTTCGGCTGTTGATCCACATATGATACAAGCCGATATTCCCTTGATCGATAGTTGCTCTGTACTGAGCGAATTGAGGCTGATAACCGAAAAATTGAGTATTAAGTGCTCTACCCTTTTGAGCGGCAAGACTTTTAAACGGAACAATTCCATCTGGGATGATCGTGCTTCCGTACTCGACGCCCTGATCATTGGTCTTATACGTTGTTGTGCCAGTGACGTTCCATATTTCTTTATAATAATCGGGATTAAATTGATTAGCGTTTGAACTGGTGAGACCGTAATGCATTGATACAGCGTACAAGGCAGAAACGACGCATGCATACTTATTAGTGCGGGCTTCAACTAATGATTCCGAGACTCCTCGGAACGGTATTCCGTTTAAATCGTCTATTTGGAAATGCAACATCAAGTCATCTTCATTGATAATGACTGCATCCCATGAAGTTGGGTTATTGCTTTGAGGTGCTATACCCTTTTCGGTGACAATTGGGACAGACCGTATATTGTTATAGTTGGTTACACAGTCTCTAGTTCCTGGCACCAAAGTTCCATATTCAATATCGTTGTACGAAATTAGTACGGTTGGGTTTGTGGCCTGTTGGCCGGAATAAGTTGAAATGGCGTTTGATAGAGAAGCTGAAATCGGAAGAATGGTATCGCCGAGGGTTATCTCCTTCAGAAGCCCAGGATATGATGCGTCAAGTATTAAATAACCGTAGGGGCTTCCTTCCCTTGTGACACTGATTTCATAGCCACAGATAAGGCCGATTTGTTGGCATACGGGAACGATTTGCTCGATCTCTAAGTTCGCTGATCCGTCGACGATGGGCAACAGGGAAAGCGCGTAGTCTTGTGCTAGGTCTGATGTAAAAGCGACGGATGAGTTTGAGTCGGCAGCGAATACTCTTGTTGGGCGTGACGCGGATAAGCCGATGATCGAGGCTAGGCCGAGAAGAAACGAGCGACGTGATTGAACTCTGGGCATAATGTCTCCTGCCTATGGGGGGCAATATGCTGTCATTTTATTTGCTACATAATACAATCTAATTCGGATTAAGGTAAATGGATGGAATTGCTCGATAAATGGTAGTGATTAGCGGACCGGTATCGCGATCCTCGTCACATACGCCCCCGGGTCGTCGCTGATGATGTCGTCGATCAGGGCGATCTCGCGCGAGGGACCGGCGGGTGTCAGGTTGCGCTCGCGCATATAGCTGAGCAGCTGCTCATAGCGTGGGGTTGCTTGCCCGTGCGTGCCGCGGAAGCTAATGGTCAGACACCGTGCGGCGGGCCGAACCTCGACGTCCCCCAGGTAGTCATCCGTGTCATCCAACAGCAGAAAGACCTCGTCGTAGCCATCAAAGTCGCCGGCGGCAAGGCGTTCGGGCGCGATCCCGACGCCCAAGTTGCCCAGAAAAACAAACGTCTCGTGCTGGCCTTTCTGCAGCTGACGAATCTGCCACTCCAGCGCATAGGCGTCGGTAGGGTTGACGCGTTCGCGCAATACGGCGCAGCGAAGCTCGGGCGCATCGATTGCGCAAATAGCATCGAGCTCGGTGTTCAACGCATCGTGCAGCAGGGCAAGTCGGTTATCGATCTTGCGCGACACGCGTTCGAGCTCGCGGCGCTTGCGCTCGATGAGCTCCTGCTGCTGGGCCAGTTGCCGCTGCATGAGGTCCACATCACGTGTGGTCACAAACTCACGGATTTGTGCCAACGGCAAGTCGAGAACACGCAGGTGACTGATGGTGTTGAGGGTGGAGAGTTGCCGTGATCCGTAGTAGCGGTACCCACTCACCGGATCGATGCGCGCCGGCTCCAGCAGCCCCATCTGCTCGTAATGGCGCAGCGTGCCCACACTCAGGTTAAACAGGCGAGCCACCTCACCAATGCGGAGCAGGCCGTCCGTATGTTCGCTGGACGTGTCAGTCACAGGATCGCTCCTTTCGGCGGAAAGCAGGACAGGGTCGCCAGGCTCGTGTCGTCCCTCTAGGCCACGAGCTTGTCAAAAGTGCCACGGCGGTTGAGCACCGTAAACGCCACCACGCAAATGACTGCCGAAAGAATCGACCCGCACGGCGAAGCGATGCCCATGGGAAACAACGTGTCGGAATAGGCGTTCGACAGCAGCCACGCGCCCGGCACGCGAATGAGCGCCACGGCCAGCACGTTGTGCGCAAAGCCGATGTAGCTCTTGCCGTATGCAGCGAAAAAGCCGCTAAAGCAAATGTGGATGCCGGCAAAGATTGCATCGAAAATATAACTGTGCATATAGCCGGTACCGGCCGCGACCACCGCGGGGTCCTTGGCAAAAAAGCCAATAAACGCCGGCGCCACCAGCCACATCAGCACCGTGATCAGGCAACCGTACACCACCGAGATCGTCATGGCGTCCTTGAGCACCTGACGTGCGCGATCGCCCTTGCCCGCGCCGGCGTTTTGCGCCGTGAGCGCGCTGACGGTGGCGCCCATGGAACTCGGCACAATGAACAAGAAGCTGATCATCTTCTCGACCAGGCCCACGGCGGCGGCGTCGACGAGCCCTCGGTGGTTGGCGATGACGGTGATAAACATAAACGCCACCTGGATGCAGCCGTCCTGTACGGCCACGGGCACGCCGATCTTAAGGATGCTGCCGAGTACCTCGGGCTGCGGACGCAGGTCGCTGCGCTTGACGTGGATGTTTGTGCGGCGGCTCTTGAGCCACACGAGTGCGAGGGCAACGCTTGCCGTCTGCGCGATCACCGTGCCGAGCGCCGCGCCCACGGGGCCGAGCCCCATGTGGCCAATAAACAGAAAGTCGAGCGCGATGTTGATGACGCACGCCACGCCGATCACGTACATGGGCGAGCGCGAATCGCCCAGGCCGCGAAAGATGGCCGAAAGGATGTTGTACGCGGCGATGCACGGAATGCCGATAAAGCAGATGCGCAGGTAGGCGGCAGTGCCTTCGACCGCTTCGGCCGGCGTGCCGATGAGTGCCACGATCTGCGGGCACAGCGCGAGCAAGAGCGCGGCCAGCACCACCGAGACGCCCATAAAGAGCGTGATGGTGTTGCCGATGGCGGCCTCGGCGCGGTCGAAGCGGCGCGAACCCACGGCGTGGCCGACGATGACGGTCGTTCCCATGGCCAGGCCGACGAGCGTCACAGTAATGATATAGAGCGTCTGCGCGCCGTTGCCCACGGCGGTGATGCCGGCGGCGCCGCTAAACTGCCCGATAAAGTACAGGTCGGCCATGCCGTAGAGCATCTGCAAAAAGTACGAGAGCATATAGGGCAGGGCGAAGACCGCGATGGTCTTGAGGACATTGCCGCGTGTGAGGTCGTGTTCCATGGGCAGGGCACTTTCTGGCTTGGTTCGTTTACGTACCAGTGTAGTGAAAACCCTACAACGATTGTAGAGTCAAGGTCCATGTTGGCGCGCCAGCGAAAAATTCGCGCCCGCAATCATTTCCATTTGAATACGGTCACGCGCCGCGCGGGCTTAGCCCCTGCGCTAACCTTGCAGAAATCGATTTTGGAACACTTGACACCATCGCTCGGCGCGCAATAATACGTGCGTTTGCGAACAACGTTTGATGGGGGATGAAGCTGCGTGCGCAATCTCAAAATACTGTTTTCCTACTTGGGGGCATACCGTCGCGATGCCGTTCTCGGTGTGATGTTCGTTACGGTTGAGACCGCGCTCGAGCTGTTTATCCCAGTCATCATGGCCAACATCATCGATGTGGGCGTACCCACGGGTGACGTCAACTACATGCTGCTGCAAGGTGCATGCATGCTGGTGTGTGCCGCGTTTTCGCTGGTGCTGGGCCTGGGTTATGCCCGCACGTCCGCTCGCGTGGCCTCGGGTCTGGGCGCCAACCTGCGCGAGGCCGAGTATCGTAAGATTCAGACGCTCGCTTTTGGCAATCTGGACAACTACGACGCCAGCTCGCTCGTCACGCGCATGACCACCGATATCACGGTCATCCAAAATGCCATCGGTAACGGCTTCCGTCCCATGGTGCGCGGCCCGGTGACGCTCATCGTCGGCCTGGTCTATGCCTTGGTGCTGTCGCGCCCGCTCGCCACGGTCTTCGCAATCATTCTGCCTGTGCTGGCGATCGTGCTGGGCGTTATCACCTACCGCGTCAGCCCGCTCTACCGCCAGCTGCAGACCTCGATGGACCATCTCAACGGCGTGGTGCAGGAAGACCTCACCGCCGTGCGCGCCGTCAAGGCGTATGTGCGCGCCGAGCACGAGGAAGCCAAGTTCGATACCGTCAATACCGAGCTCGCACGCACGGCGACAAAGACCTTCGGCAATGCCGTGCTCAACCTGCCGGTGTTTCAACTGTCGATGTATGTGGCCGCCATCTCGATCCTGTGGATCGGCGGGCGCATGATTATCGCCGGCGAGCTGGGCGTTGGCTCGCTCACGGGCTTTATGAGCTACGTGCTGCTGATCATGAACTCGCTCATGATGATCTCTAACGTATTTTTGCTGCTCACGCGCGCGCTCGCCAGCGTGGAGCGCATTTCGCGCGTGATCGACGAGCAATCGCTCATCCAGGCGCCTGCGGCAGACGCGGCTGTGCACGAGGTCGCCGACGGAAGCGTCGAGTTCCGCGACGTGTCGTTTAAGTACCGCGCGGATGCTGCCGAGGACGTGCTCGAGCATATTGACCTTCGCATCGAGCCGGGCTCCACGGTGGGCGTGCTCGGCGGCACGGGCTCGGGCAAGAGCTCGCTCGTGCAGCTCATCGCGCGCCTATACGATGCGACCGAGGGCGCCGTGCTCGTGGGTGGGCGTGACGTGCGCGACTACGACCTGGTCGCCCTGCGCGATGCCGTGGGCATTGTGTTGCAAAAGAACGTGCTGTTTACGGGCACCGTGCGCGAGAACCTGCAGTGGGGCGCGCCCGATGCCACCGACGAGGAGCTGCTGCGTGCCTGCCGCGCGGCGTGCGTGGACGAGTTCCTGGAGCGCATCGGCGGGCTCGACGGCGAGTTGGGCCAGGGCGGCGCCGGCGTTTCGGGTGGCCAGAAGCAGCGCCTGTGCATCGCGCGCACGCTGCTCAAGCACCCGCGCGTGCTCATTTTTGATGACTCCACCAGTGCGGTCGATATGGCGACCGATGCCAAGATCCGCGAGCACATCGCGCAGATTCCCGATACGACCGTGATCATCATCGCCCAACGCATCGCAAGCGTGATGGATGCCGATCGCATTGTGGTGCTGGACGACGGGCGTGTCCACGGCGTGGGCACGCACGAGGAACTGCTGGCGGGTGACAATATCTACCAGGAGATTTACGCCTCGCAGATGGAGTTCGCGGGGGATGCGAGCGCAGATGCCCCGGCCCGAGAAGGAGGTGAGCGCCATGCCTAAGACTTCCGCTCAGGCACGTCCGGCCAATCTGCGCCGAACGCTTCGCCGCTTGCTCTCATACATGGGCCATGCCAAGTTCTCGCTGCTCGCGGTGGGTGTGCTCGCCTCTGTTGCGGCCATTGCGAGCCTTGCCGGCACCTACATGGTGCGTCCCATCGTCAACGGCCTGGCTACCGGCGGGGAGGAGCTGCTCACCAAGCAGGTTCTCTTTACGGCTGCCATCTACGCCGCGGGCGTGCTGTCGGCCCTGGGCTATTCGCAGATCATGGTGCGCGCAGCCCAGCGCGTGGTGTCCGACATTCGCCGCGACCTGTTCGCGCACATCCAGACGCTGCCGCTCAGCTATTTCGACAGCACGCGCTCGGGCGACATCATGAGCTTTTTCACCAACGACGTCGACACCGTCTCCGAGGCGCTTAACAACAGCTTTGCCAACGTGATCCAGGCGACCATCCAGGTCATCGGCACCACGGCCATGTTCATCATCCTCAACTGGCAGCTCACGATTATCACGCTCGTGTGCGACGCGGCCATTGTACTGTACGCGCGCTACTCGGGTATTCGCTCCAAGCGATTCTTTGCCGCTCAGCAGGCATCGCTCGGCGACTTGGACGGATACGTCGAGGAGATGGTCTCGGGCCAAAAGGTCATCAAGGTCTTTAACCACGAGCAGGCCAACGTTGCCGGTTTTGACACGCGCAACCAGGAACTGCGCCGCACCGGTGGCGCCGCGCAGGCCTATGCCAACTCGATGGTGCCCATGACCGTGGTGATCGGGTATGCCAACTACGCCATCGTCGCGGTGGCGGGCGGCATGCTCTGCATCAACGGTCTCGCCGACGTGGGCGCGCTCGCGAGCTACCTGGTCTTTGTGCGCCAGGCGGCCATGCCCATCAACCAGTTTACGCAGTTGGGCAACTTCTTACTCAACGCGCTGGCCGGTGCTGAGCGCCTGTTTGCCGCGATGGACCTCGAGCCCGAGGTGGACGAGGGCTGCGTGGAGCTGGTGCAGACGGGCGAGTCCGCATGGGCGTGGAAGATTCCCGAGGGCCGTGGCGTGGGCACGTACGGCCATCTGCACGACGTGGCCTCGGTCGACGATGCGGGCCGTGCGGTGACGGCCGACGGCACCGAGCTTGTCACCGGCCTGGTGCCGCTTGCCGGCGACGTGCGCTTCCATGCCGTGGACTTTTCCTACGTGCCGGGCGCGCGCGTGCTCACGGACCTCAACCTGTTTGCCAAGCCGGGGCAAAAGATCGCTTTTGTGGGCTCGACGGGCGCCGGAAAGACGACCATCACCAACCTCATCAACCGCTTCTACGAGGTCGATGACGGCGAGATCACGTACGACGGCATCGACGTCAAGCACATTGCCAAGGCCAGCCTGCGCGGGTCGCTCGGCATTGTGCTGCAGGACACGCACCTGTTTAGCGGCACCATCGCACAGAACATCCGCTTTGGCAAGCTCGACGCGACCGACGAGGAAGTGCGCGCCGCTGCCGAGGCTGCCTGCGCCGACTCGTTTATTCGCCGCCTGCCGCAAGGCTACGACACGCCGGTCACGGCCGACGGCGCCAACCTATCGCAGGGCCAGCGCCAGCTGCTCGCCATCGCGCGCGTGGCCGTGGCCGACCCGCCGGTACTCATTCTGGACGAGGCCACAAGCTCCATCGACACGCGCACCGAAAAGCTCATCGAGCGCGGCATGGACCGCATCATGCGTGGCCGCACCACGTTTATGATCGCGCACCGCCTGTCTACCGTCCGCGACGCCGACGCGATCATGGTCCTCGAGCACGGTCGCATCATCGAACGCGGCACCCACGAGGAGCTCCTTGCGTTGCACGGTGAGTACTGGCAGCTCGCACATGGCTTAAAGGAGCTAGATTAACCCGCCGGGGCGCAGTTGACCCTGGCCCTCCGCGTCCCTCACCCCGCCTCAAACCGTCCCAACATTCGACGTTTATTGCCAAAATCGGGAAAAGCATCGAATGTTGGGACGGTTTTTCTGTCATCCGATCGAGTGGAATCGCTAACTTGCATGCGAAGGTGTGCGAATCCGCGAGCAGGGGAATAAGGTTGGTTATCCGACCCATTGGAGAGCTCATGGACCTGCCGATCGTCCTGTCCCATAGACTGCCTGGCTGTACCACAACGTGGCGCGCCCGTCCGAGCCGCTTTCGCGAGCAAGCAGTCTATACGATGAGGACTCGCTTGCTAACGAGGCGGAGCCGACTGCGGGCCTGCCCAAATTGGGGCTAGATGCCAAGGGGCTGAGAATATCTGCGGCGGTCGAGATTGTTACCGACTACCTGGCCTTACTTGGCATTCCGCATGAGGTGCTCGATCGTATTGACACGCTGGTTGGTTTCGATTTCGAACGCTCTCGGCCGGCGGGTCTCCGACGCCATGTGTTTGGGGCGCCCATACCTTCGGATCATCTTATCGAGGTAGCAGAGGGTCTCTTGGTGGTTGATGAGGCCATGTGCTTCGTCCAGGCGGGCTCGTGGATGAGTGAGCCCGAGCAGCTGGAATATGGGTATGAAATCTGCGCCCGATACCATTTGAATCATTTGTCGTCAGGCGATTATATCGAGATGGGGCAGAGGTATACCGTTGCCGACTTGATCGCTTATTGTGATGAGAACCGATCTCGTCAGGGGGCTACACGTGCGGCTGCCGTGCTCAGGCGTGTGCACGATGGCGCGCGGTCGCCCATGGAGACGGCCACCGCAATCATGGTCGTCGCGAAGCGTTCCCAGGGCGGGCTCGGGTACACCAGGGTTGAGCTCAACCATCGGGTCGATGTTCCCAACGAGTTCAAATATCTCGCTAAGGCCGGGTATTTCGAGATCGATGTATATGCATCTGCGAGCGGTACGGGGATTGAATACAACGGCTCGGACCATCTTGATAAGCAGCGCAGTGCGTCGGACGCGGAGCGCATGACCGTGCTGAGTGCGCTGGGCTTTAGGATGATCGTCCTCACCGGGACTCAGTTTGCCAACCGGCTGCAATTGCACCGGGCGATGAACGCCATTGCGCTCGCTATGGGCCTCAAGTGCGACCGAAGCGAAGCGTTCCAGAAACGGCAGAATGACCTGCGGGAATTCGTGATTCGGCACTGGAATAGTGGCCTTTAGGGCCGTCTAGCTCGTCTTTCGAGCTCTGTGAACACCTAAACCGTCCCAACATTCGACGATTTTTGCCAATATCGGGAAAAGCATCGAATGTTGGGACGGTTTGAATGCTGAGGATGGGCTCGGGAAGCCCTTCTTGTTCGAAGCGACCCGTCCTGTCGTACGGGTGTCGGCTTGATTCCCTCGTGGGGTATTATGTTTCCCGAAGAATAAATCGCTGCGCGAGGGGAGGATTGCGTGGACGAGCGCGTGCAGCATGACGGTTTTGGCCGCGATATCAACTACCTGCGCATTGCCGTTACCGACAAGTGCAATTTCCGCTGCATCTATTGCATGCCGGCCGATGGCGTGGCGCCCCGCGCGCATGACGAGTTGCTCAGTGCCGAGGAAATCGCCCGCTTTGTGCGCTTGGTGGCGGGGGAGGGCATTCGCCGCGTGCGCCTGACGGGCGGCGAGCCGCTGGTCAGCCGCCGTATCATCCCGCTCATTCGCGACATTCGTGCGATTCCGCAGATCGAGGACATCTCGCTCACCACCAACGGCGCCCTGCTGCCCAAGCTGGCGCCGCAGCTCAAAGATGCCGGGCTTAACCGCGTCAACATCTCGCTCGACACACTCGACCCTACGCTCTTTGGAAAGATTACGCGCCTGGGCCGACTCGAGCAGACCATGGCTGGCATCGACGCGGCGCTGGCTTGGGGCTTTGAGCCCGTTAAGGTCAACTGCGTTGTAGTGCGCCGGCTCAACCAGGATGTGGCGGCCCTCGCACGACTGACCGTCGACCGCCCCATCCACCTGCGCTTTATCGAATACATGCCCATCGGCGACGAGCGTACGAGCTCGCATTGCGCTGTGGACCCTCATGCGCCCGCGCTCAATCCTGAGCTGTGGGACGCGAGCGATACCGTGCCGAGCGACGAGCTGCGGGCGCGCATCAATGCCGGGGCCACCGCGGCGGGACTGGGCGAGCTCGAGCCGCTCGACATCAACGACGCTCCTGCCGGCGCGGGCCCTGCGCGCTATTGGCACTTTCCGGGCGCGGCGGGAACGGTTGGCTTTATTAGCGCCATGTCCAACCATTTTTGCGCGAATTGCAACCGTCTGCGCCTGACGGCCGACGGCAACGTGCGTCCGTGCCTGTTTAGCGATGCCGAGTATTCGGTGCGTGAGGCGCTGCGCCGTGGTGATGATATGCAGGTACTTTCGATTTGGCGCGATGCCGTGGCCCACAAACCGCAGGAACACGCGATAATTGAGGGCACGCAACGATTTATGTCCCAAATCGGAGGATGATCATATGGCCAAGAGCAGGTACGCCGATGCCACCAAGGCCGCTCGCAGGGCCGCGATGTCTGCCCACAAAGTCACGGCTGCGGCCGGCGATGTCGCCACGACCGCGCAGCCGACTGCCAGCGCTGCCACCGAGCCCGCCCGTGACGCCCGTCGCGACGAGCTGACGCACGTGGACGCCAAGGGCGAGGTACGTATGGTCGACGTGTCCGACAAGGCCGAGACCCATCGCATTGCCATCGCCGAGGGCACCATCCTCATGCATCCCGAGACGCAAGCCATGGTGCTGCAGGACCGCGCCAAGAAGGGCGACGTGCTTGCCTGCGCCCGCGTGGCGGGCATCATGGCCATCAAGCGCACGAGCGACATCATCCCTATGTGCCATCCGTTGCTCATTACCAAGAGCAAGTGCGACATTGCGCCCATCGCTCCGGCGGGAACGCCGGCCGACGAGACGCCCGAGGGCTGGGCGCCGGCGCGTCCTGACGGACAGGTTGGCTTTCACGTGCTGGTCACGGCGGGCGTGACGGGCAAGACCGGCATTGAGATGGAAGCGCTGACCGGCGCGAGTGCCGCATGCTTGACCATCTACGACATGTGCAAGGCAGTCGACCGCGGCATGGAGATCGTCGACGTGCGCCTGCTGCACAAGGAGGGCGGCCGCTCGGGCGTGTGGGATCGTGCAGAGCGTCAGGCCGCTGCCGTTGAGTCCGTGGCCGCTGACGGTGCCGCGCCCGCGCCCGCACCCGTCGCCGTCGCGGCCGCAGCTCCGACACCGGCCGTCCCCGCGATCGCGTTTATCGGCTACCAAAACTCGGGCAAGACCACGCTCGTCGAGAAGGTTATCGCCGAGCTCACTCGCCGCGGCCTGCGCGTGGGCTCGCTCAAGCATCATGGGCATCACGGCTTTGATATCGATGTGCCCGCTAAGGACACCTGGCGCCATCACCAGGCCGGATCCAAGCACGTGGGCCTTATCTGCGCCACGCGCTGGGCGGAGTACGCCGACACGCGCGAGGAGGACGAGATGCCCGCGCGCGAGCTGCTGTCGCGCTACAACGATGTCGACGTGGTGATCATCGAGGGCTACAAGACCGAGGGCTTCGACAACATCGTGGTCGCGCGATCGGGTGTCGACCGTTTGCGCGGCAAGAGCTCGCTCGACCTGGTCGACGGTCACACGCTGGCCCTTGCCTGCAACGAGGCCCTGGCGCGTCAGGCCTTCGACGCCGGCTTTGCGACCCGAGCCATCAACATCAACGACGCCCGAGCCATCTGCGACCTCATCCAAGATCATCTGGCCTAAAACCTGCCAAAAAGGGACAGGTTTATTTCGGCAGGTTTTATCTGGGCAAACGTCATTTCCACCACAAAGGGGCCAGGCACCTTTGTGGTGGTTTTTGCTTTGGTAGATGTGTGGGACATGTCTTACAATCTACCAAGTAGTTCATGACGGGCGAAAAACGGAGAGAAGGGTCCTGATGCGTCCTTAATGTTTCATGCGGATAGGTTGATTGAACATGCGGCTCGACTTCTTGTTAATGATGGTCTCGCCTCCTTCCGCCTCAATGTGCACTCCTCCAGCGGCATGAGCCGCCCGTAAAGAGGCTTCCAAACTAAACGTTCCTCGTATCGGTGTTCGCTTCCGCTTACCGGCAAGTATGA
>DBGEDL010000038.1:0-7758 GCA_048375035.1 Collinsella sp. | reverse complement strand
CCATTAATTCTCTCTACCATTATAATTCCACCCCCGAATGTGTTGTGATTGTGGAATGCCTCCTTCAGCTCGGGAGTATTACAGGGTGTTTCGCTCAGCTTGATGAGTTCCTCCTGGGTCAGGGCTGTTCTTTCCTTATACTCCACGCGATGCAAGCCCCAATTTTCAAGAATTTTGAAAAGAGTTTTTCGAGACCATTTCGAGCAAATCCCACCAGTTCCATAGGAGTAAACTTGCCCCACTGCAAATGCTCGAAAGGACCGGCATGAAAGAACTCTCCAACCGCACGGCAACGTTTACCGATTCCGTCATCCGCCGCATGACGCGCATCTCCAACAAGTATGGCGCCGTCAACCTGTCGCAGGGCTTCCCCGACTTCGATCCCCCGGCGCAGCTGCTCAACAGCCTGAGCACCATCGCCGCCGATCCCAAGCCGCTCTATCACCAGTACTCCATCACCTGGGGCTCCCAGGCCATGCGCGAGGCGCTCGCCGCCAAACAGGAGCACTTTATGGGCATGCCGGTGAACCCCAACGAGAATATCGTAGTCACCTGCGGCTCCACCGAGGCCATGATGGCCGCCATGATGACGGTCACCAACCCCGGCGACAAGGTCGTCATCTTCTCGCCGTTCTACGAGAACTACGGCGCCGACACGATCCTTTCGGGTGCCGAGCCCATCTACGTGCCGCTCAACCCGCCCACATTCGACTTTGACCGCGAGACACTCGAGGCGGCCTTCCGCGACAACGACCCCAAGGCCATCGTCCTATGCAACCCTTCCAACCCCTGCGGCAAGGTCTTTACACGCGATGAGCTCGCCTTTATCGCCGACCTCTGCAAAAAGTACGACACCTACTGCATCACCGACGAGGTCTACGAGCACATCGTCTACGCGCCCCACGAGCACGTCTATATGGCCACGCTGCCCGGCATGTTTGAGCGCACCATCAGCTGCAGCTCGCTGTCCAAGACCTACTCCATCACCGGCTGGCGTCTGGGCTACACTATCGCCCCTGCCGAAATCACCGAGCGCATCAAAAAGGTCCACGACTTCCTCACCGTGGGCGCCGCCGCCCCCCTGCAGGAAGCCGTCGTCACCGCCCTCAAATTCGACGACAGCTATTACGATGAGGTCCTCGACCTCTACACCGCCAAGCGCGACCTGTTCTGCCAGGGACTCGACAGCATCGGTCTTGAGCATAACGTGCCGCAGGGCGCCTACTACGTCATGATGGACATCTCTGAGTTTGGCTATGACAACGACCTCGAATTCTGCGAGGACCTCGCGTCTAAGGTGGGTGTGGGCGCCGTGCCCGGCTCGAGCTTCTTCCGCGAGCCCGTCAACCATCTGATTCGTTTCCACTTTGCCAAGCGAGACGAGACGCTTAACGCGGCACTGGAGAACCTCAAGTCGCTACGTGATAAAATCAAGCCGCGCGGGTAAGGACGGCCCGGCAACTAAAGCAACCAAAGAAGCCTCGCACCGCCCGCCGCGTTGCGAGGCTTCTTTCTATAGCGCTTTCTTAAATGGTTTAGAGCTCTATACTTTAGTCACGGAGCAACTCGTCCCAGAGAGGAATACTATGGCAGAACAGCAGCTTATCGGAGCGCTCGAGGCCGGCGGCACCAAGATGGTCTGCGCCACGGGCTATGCAGACGGTACGGTCCTGGAGCGCGAGCAGATTGCGACCACGACCCCGCAGGAGACCGTTGAGGCCGTCAACGCATGGTTTGCCGACAAGGGCATCGCCGCGCTGGGCATCGGCGCATTTGGCCCCACCGCAGTCAACCCTGCCTCGCCCCAATACGGCAAGATCATGGAGACGCCCAAAACGGCATGGCGCTACTTTGACCTGCTGGGCACTATCCAAAACGAGCTCAATATCCCCTGCGGCTACGATACCGACGTCAACGTCGCCTGCCTGGGCGAGGTCACGTTTGGTTGCGCCAAGGGCCTCACCGACGTGGTCTACCTGACCATCGGCACCGGCGTGGGCGCCGGCGTGCTCTCGGGCGGTAAGCTCGTGCACGGCATGATGCATCCCGAGGCCGGCCACATCCTGGTCACGCGCGACCCGCGCGACACCATTGGCGAGCACAGCGCCTGCCCCTTCCACGACAACTGTCTCGAGGGCCTCATCGCCGGCCCCGGCGTTAAAAAGCGCTGGGATGGCAAGAGCGCCGGAGACATGGCCGATGACCCGGAGGCCATGGACCTGCTCGCCGGCTATCTGGCACAGGCGCTCATGACCTACACGCTGTGCTACGCGCCGCAAAAGATCATCATCGGCGGCGGCGTGGCCGACCACACCCCCATCGTGCCGCTCGCACGCAAGAAGTGTGCCGAAATGCTCAACGGCTATATCGTCACGCCCGAGGTCAACGACATCGATACCTACATTGTCAACAACAGCCTCGAGGGCAAGCAGGGCATCATGGGTTGCCTTGCCCTGGGCGCACAGGCGCTTCAGTAACAGACGCACCCACGGGGCGTGGCGCGCCCAGCAAATCCGACCAATGGAACGACGCCACCACGCCTCATATAAGCCCTCAAATAAAAAAGGCCGCCTAGGACCAAACAATACGTCCTAGGCGGGCTTTTTGGCGTACATCAGCGACCGCAAGAGATATCGGAGCACAACGCCCGTTGCCGCTCCACAGCAGTCGATCATCACATCGGTGATCATGCCGGAGCGTCCCGGCACAAAGAGCTGAATCGTCTCGTCGATCGAAGGAATCAGCAGCAGGAACACCGCCGTGGGCAGCAGCACGTCAAAGGTGCGCCGGCCCTCAAAATCAAAGGCATGCGTTGCCAGGATGCCGAGCACCATATACTCGGTAAAATGCGCGCACTTGCGAACAACAAAGTTGGTCACCCATTCATATGGAAGTCCCACGCCGTGCAGGAAACCGCGGATAGCTTCCATGACCGTTAGGCTCAGCGAGCCCGACCCCGAGCCGGGAACCAGCGAATTGCCCCAGATCAAGAGCGCCATCAGGCAGGTCACGACCGCCCATTTTCGATTGATCTTAACCATGCAGAAGTTATGCCTCCGCGCGGAGCGGCGCGAAGCTGGCGGTACCGCCCTCGATAACGCTCAGATAGGCACGGCCCGTACGCTTGGCGGTAGAGGACTGCAGGCGCTCGATCTCTTCCTCGAGGATCTGATTGACGCGCTCGTGACGACGATTTTCCATAATGCCGGCGGCAATAGCCTCGGCCCGCTCGATGCTCTCGCGCGAGATACGGGCAGTATCCTCGGGGAACACAGCGCTGTGACGGCCGACATACGCGGGGGCGGCAGGCTGAGGGGCAGTGACGGGAGCGGGGGCTGCAGCAGGAGCGGGCTCGTCGATCTCGTCCAGAATCGCGGTGGCGGCGGCCCACATGTCCTCGTGGCCCGAGTAATCGGCCATGGGGACATCAACCTCGAGCGAGGCGTCCGGAAGGTCGCCGGTGTCAATGCGATCTTGGGCATCAATCGATGCGGTGATGGCTGCAGGCTCATCGAGGTCATCGAGATCGATGTCCGCGGCACCGGAGATGATAGGCATGCTGGCGAGGTTTGCGTTGTACGGCGCAGCCTCAGCCGCCTGCTGCTGGGCAGGAGCGCCCCAAAGCGAGCTTTCGGCGGCACGGCGGGCGGCAACGGCCTCCTCGTCCGCGGTCATGGCTTCATCAACGTACGAATTATCGGCAGAAGCGTTCGCGTCCGCCGAGGTAGCGCCGTAGGCGTTATTGACTGCCGCGTTGGCAACGAGTGCCACGAAAGCCGCCGTGCTGCCCGCAGGGGCGGCCTGGGAGCCCGACACGGCGCGTGCCGCGGCGGCGATGTCATCGCGATTGAAGGAGCCGGTCTGCCCGCCGTTGGTGAGCTCGTCGATGGCGACTTGATAGACGTCGCGCGAGCGTGCAGGGTCGCAGCTAACCGGCGAATCGTCGTCGAGCATACTGTCGATCATGGACCAAGCCTCGGCCTCGTCCATAGCATCTGCGGCTCGAGCGATGGTAGGGACACCATCATCGACATGACGGCGCTGGAACGCACCAGTCAGGCCGGAAAGGAATGCCGAGGTAGACTGCTCCGACTGAGCCTGAGAAGCAGAAGTCGCAGCGTAAGGAGTCGCATCCTGCTGCTGAGCTGGAATCGAGGCGGTCTTGAACTCGCTTTGATGCTGATTGAGATTGGCGGCACCGCCCATGGCATCGGGCTGGAACAGACGCTCTTCACGCTGCGCACGATACTCGGAGATACCCAGCGAGGCGGCATAGATGCCCACGCCCGCCACCGCGCCCACGGCGAAGGGAACCGCACCCGCCACGACCGTCTCGTTCACCGACGAAAACGGCAGCGTCGCGGCATACATAACCACGGGAGCGGCAAGGCCGATCCCGCACGAAAGTCCGGCAAGGACTGCTCGTTGTGTTGCATCAGAAGAAGCCATGAGCTCTCCCCATCTTCCAGCACCCAAATCGCATCATTCAGTTGGCTGCGCGAGAGAAGATGAAGCGGGGCTATGCCCCAAAGCAACGGTATATGGTTCGTTTCATCTGCGTTTTCCGTCGCGAAGCTTAAAAGCTATTATGCGAAACCGCCCTGCCGATTGCAAGCGACGATGTCGGATTGAAACGGGAAACCTGCTGCTCGTCGGTCTTACGGTCAAAAATAAGCGCGGAGCGGCGCTATGGAAAAGGGCCGAGGCTCAAAGCCCCGACCCTTTATCGCATTGATAACTATCGCTGAGCGTGGATGACAACCTAGAACGTCTGCTCGTAGTCGCTGTGTTTTTTGGCCGAACGCACCAGGAACTCCTGGTTGGTGTTGGTGCCCTTAAGACCCTTGATAAACGATGCGGCTGCGCGCTCGGTGTTGTTCATGCCGGCAAGAATGCGACGCAGACCAAAGACAAACGGGCGCATCTGCTCGTCGACCAGCAGGTCCTCGTTACGTGTACCGGAGGCAACGGGGTCGATAGCCGGGAAGATGCGGCGGTCGGCCAGGTCGCGGTCGAGCTTAAGCTCCATGTTGCCGGTGCCCTTGAACTCCTCAAAAATGACCTCGTCCATCTTGGAACCGGTGTCGATGAGGGCAGAGGCCAGGATGGTGAGCGAGCCACCGTTCTCGATATTGCGGGCTGCACCCAGGAAGCGCTTGGGCGGATACAGTGCCGCCGAATCGACGCCGCCCGAAAGGATGCGGCCCGAGGCGGGCGCCGCCAAGTTGTAGGCGCGGGCGAGGCGCGTGATGGAGTCGAGCACCACCACAACATCGCCACCCAGCTCTACGATGCGCTTGGCGCGCTCGATGACGAGCTCTGCCACGCGGGTGTGGTTGTCGGCAGGCATATCGAAGGTCGACGCTACAACCTCACCCTTGATGGAACGCTGCATATCGGTGACCTCTTCGGGGCGCTCGTCGACGAGCAGGCAGATGAGGTGCACCTCGGGGTTGTTAATCGAGATGGACTGGCAGATCTTCTTGAGGATCGTAGTCTTGCCGGCCTTGGGCGGGGACACGATCAGGCCGCGCTGGCCCTTGCCGATCGGCGACACGATGTCGATGGCGCGACCGGTGATGGAATCCTTCCCGTGCTCCATGCGCAGCGGCTCATTGGGATAGACCGGGGTGAGGTCGCCGAACTTGGGGCGGTTGCGAATCTGCTCGGGGTCCAGACCGTTGACGGTCGTGATTTTGGCGAGGCCGGCGCGCTTGTCGCCGCCGCGCGAAGGACGCAGCGAGCCCTCGATGACGTCGCCCGTGCGCAGGCGCGCGGAGCGGATGAGGTAGGCGGGCACGAAGGCGTCGTCGTTGGACTTCATGTAGCCATGGGCGTGGATGATGCCGGAGCTGTCCGGGCGAATCTGCAGAATGCCCTTGATGTCGCGGAAGCCCTCGGCCTTCGCGGCGGTGACGTAGATCTCCTCGACGAGCTCGGCTTTCTTCTTGCCGGTCGTCTCGATCTCGAACTCCTTGGCCTTCTCGCGAAGTTCGGCGACCTTCATGGCAGCGAGCTCCTCGCGCGAAAGCGTGGGCTCGGTGGGAGCGGCATTACGCTCCTTGTTGCGTTGCTTGCGATCGCGCTGGCGGTTGCGGCGGTCGTTGTTGCGCTCGTCCTTGCGCTCGTTGCGCTCCTCGTTGCGCTTGTGCTGGCGACGGTTGGGGCGAGCGCCGTCTTCGCCCTCGGCAGGGGCGGCACCATCGGTTGCGGCGGTGTCAACATTGGCCGCAGCGGTGTCATTGGTCTCGGCGCCAGAATTAACCTGCGCTTCGACATCAGCCTGCTGCTCGGCGGCCTTGGCCTTAACGGACTTATTGCGACCGCGCTTGGGCTTCTCGGATGCAGGCTGTTCGACGTCCTGGGGCTCGACGGCATCAGTCGACGCATCGGCGGTCGTCTCGGCGGAATCCTCGGACGCACCCTTCTTGGCGGCCTTAGCCTTAGGCGTGCGCTTAGCAGCAGTGCGACGGCTGCGACCGGGACGGACGTCGGCGGGCTCGGCATCGGCAGAAACGGCCTCGGAAGTCATAGCATCCTGGACGGGTGCATCGGCAGCAGTTGAGGACTTGCCGGTCGCCTCAGCATCCCGAGCGGCGGCGGCTGCGGCTGCGGCCTTCTCGGCCTCGACAAAGGCCTTGGGCTTGCGACCGCGACGGTGCGGGCGCAAAGCCGGATCGACAACGGGAACTTCGTTGGCCTCGACAGGCGCAGCGGGCTCAACAGGCGATGTGCCCTCCCCTGCCGCGGAACGGACCGAAGCCTCAGTGAGCTCGGGGGTTACCTGTTCAGCAACCTGCTCGGCCTTAGCAGCCGTGCGACGGCGTGTGCGCGGTGCCGGCTTCTCGGTCGGTTGGTCGGCGGCAGGGGTCTCGGGCACAGACGGAGCTGCAAGCTCGGTCAGAGCCGCGGCCTCGCGCTCGGCAGCACGACGGCGGGCGCGCACCACCTGAGCCTCGCTAATCTGCGCCAACGCACGTGCCTGCGCGACCTCATCGGAAATCGGCGCCGAGGAGTCAGCTGCAACGGTGCGCTTGGCGCGCGTCGTGCGCGCGGTACGGCGCTTGGGCTTGGTGACCTCCTCGCCGTCAGCGGCAGGCTTGGCCGCGCGGCGCGTGCGCTTGGGCTTTGCCGGAGCAGCCTCCTCACCAGTTGCAGGCACGGCCTTCTCAGCCGTTGCAGCCTTAGGCGTCTCAGGAGCCGAGGTTTGCGCGGGCGCCGCGACCTGGTCCGACGCAACCGGTGCAGCGGGAGCGGCTTGCGTCGTCGTTATTTCGTTTTCTTGCTGTTGATCAGACACAGTGTTTGCTCAACTTTCTTTTCAAGCCCTGTGATCACATGCTCCCTGCATAAACCTTCAGGGCGGCTAAACAGTCTAGCTCCGTCAAATACCGACGGACATCATTGATCTGTATCGAGATATTTGCGTCATATACGCAGCGTTAGTGTAACACAACCGCCGCCACCTGCAACTTAGTCATTGGGGACGTTCTTAAACGACTATTCAAAAGGGACACTCTTTGGTTTACCGCCCACAAATCTGACTGCCTCCGCCAAAACTATGGCGGTTTACTACGATGAATCGCTCAACCGCGACCACTCCGAAACTTGTTGAACTAAAACCGACGCTCCTATAAGTTGTCAATAGGCAGTTTGCGGGAGCGCTCCCTCCAATTCGCACAGGAGCTCGTAATACCTCCTCTCCAGTTTCGTCGACCGCCGTCTCCCATGTTCCAGGTGACCGAGTGAGGCCGCGGA
>DBGEDL010000037.1:0-15606 GCA_048375035.1 Collinsella sp. | reverse complement strand
CCGCCGGAATGAGCGCTTCGAACATCTCAAATAATATCAAGGACTATTTCGATACGCTGAAGACCATCAACACGCAGGAAATCAGTAGTTTCTTTGGCATCCCGCTTTTCATGCTGAACGTGGTCAGGCTCAGGCTCAGGCACGGGCTCGGGCGCAGGCGCCGGCGCCGCAGCGGAATCGGATACGGGCGCTGCGTCGGCGCTAAAACCAGCCGGAGCAGACTTCTTCTCAAACGGCAGCACAAAAGTCAGGACGTCGTCCTTGTCCTCGTCGGCCCACTCGCTTGCGTAGCGCGCAACCCAATAGCCAACGGCACGGTGCTTGAGCATCTTGCCAAAGACCGTGAGGAATACCGTGACAAACGCCGTCAGCACCAAGAACAATACGAGCGTGATGCCACCGCCGGTAACAAGCGCCTCAATAGCCGTAGGACGGTAGTAGTAGCTATACATACCGACAGAGGCAATGGTGCCAAAGACGAACGTCAGGATCCAGGTGACAACGTTGGCGACCAGGCCCGTCAAAAACTCGGGAAGGAACGAAGCGCAGAACAGTTTGGTCTTGTTGTGCTTAAAGGCCGCCCAGACCTTATCGAGCGAAAACGCGCTCTCGACACGACCGGTCACCGCAAAGTGCATCACGGCAATGTCGGCGAACATCTTAAAGAAGACCCCCAAGACCGCCGTGGCAATCATAGCCAGGACAAGCAGGCCAAGCGAGCCGAACAGCGCTGCCTCGAGTGCATAAGAGCCGTAATACGAATACGAGCCCGCGGCGCCAATTACCACGCTCTCCACCAGCGAAAGCACTACACCGATAACGGGAATGGCAGCGATAACCTCGAGCACGACCGAGATAACGCTCGAAAAGACTCCGAGGCCAAACGACGTGGAACGCATGAGTGGACGATCCATACCGTCATCAACCTTGAGCGACAGATCGCGACCCCACTCAATACCAAAGCCGGAACCACACACGCTCGCAATGCAAGCTGCCAAAAAGCCGATGGCAGCCGCGATACCGCCGATAACGGGAATGAACAGCACGAGCACCGACACAACACAAATCAGCGCCGGCAAAAAGGCGATCTGGCACACGCGCTGCAGCACGCCCGGCGTCTTGGTCATGTCCTCAAACGCCTGAGCCACACAGCCCTTGGACGCATTCGCCACGGGAGGTTGCGGAACAAACTGCTGGGGCTGACCCTGAGGGGCAGAGGCTGCGGCACCGGCATTGGGGGCACCACACGCACCACAGAACTTATCGTTGTCGCCCATGGGGGCACCACACTGCGAACAGAACATCGAGATCATCCCTTCGTATCTTGAGCGAATCATCTGGATCGCAAACGATGTCTTTAGCATCATTATCACCCAATGTGGGGACAAATGCTCCAACATGACGTATTTGCAACGCGCAGGGCGCTATTCGATTGTTTGATGAGCTCGACCGCGTTAGTTCGTTCCGCGGAAACCCTTGCCGACGATCTCGGAGCTGTCGACAATCGTGATAAAGGCACCCGGATCGATATCGCGGGCATAGCGGCGCAGTTGCACAGCTTCGCGACGGCTCAATACGCTCATAATCACCGTCACGCACTTGCCCGAGAAGGCACCGTAGCCGCGGCTGATGGTCGCCGTGCGGTTAAGATGCTTGACGATAAACTCCTCGACCTTAAGGGGCTCGGAACAAATGACCGTGCAGACCTTACGAAGGTGAATGCTCTCGATGGCCTTGTCGACCACAAGCGTCTTGGCAAACAGGCCAAGCACGCAATACAGACCGACGCGCGGGCCGTACAAGAAGGCCGCGATGGTCACGATGCCGATATCGACCAACAGCAGAGCGCGGCCAATCTCGAGCGTCGTGCGGCGTTTGAGAATCATGGCGAGGATGTCCGTGCCGCCCGTCGAGGCACCAATATCAAAGACGATGGCGCTGCCGAGCGCCGGCAGAATCACGGCAAAGCACAGGTCGAGCCACATATCGCCCGTCATCGAGACATCGGTCGGAATAAAGAGCTCAAACAGCGAGACGTAGGCCGAAAGCGCAAACGAGGCAAAGACGCTCCACAGAATCGCCTTGCGCTCCAAAAAGATAAAGCCCAGGATGACCAGGACCGCGTTGATAATCCACATAAAGACGCCGACGGGCAGGGTCGGGAACAGCGTGGAAAGAATGACCGACACGCCCGAGGTGCCGCCGAAGGCAAAGTGATTGGGCGTTTTGAAAGCCACGATGGCAAAGGCCGTGAGGATCAGGCCCAGATTGAGCTCGGCAAAAAAGCGCGGAAAGCCTGGCTCCTGACTGCGCTTGCGGCCGGCGCGCTCGCCACGTTCGATATCCTCGCGACCGACAACGCGTTCCATCGGCACCACGGGAGGACGATGCACCTCCTCGGCAGCACGCGATGCCGCCTCTGCCGCAGCGGCTTCAATCGCCCATGCCTTGCTTTCGGTCTCGTGTTCGTCGGCCATTACGGCAACCCCTCGTTAACAATTTGGAAACAATGCGCCCATTAGGGTAACGCGGAACGCGAAGATTGCAACCCTTAGTTAGACGAGCGGTATGCCTAGATCGAGGCTATATGGAAAACGGTCGACCGCACTTTTGCTTGCGCGGTCGACCGTTTAGCGTTTTCGCAGGTAAAACCTATCGAAACAAACCTGTCCCTATTTGGTAGGTTACTCGTGCTGGCTGGTGCGGTGCTCGTACTCCTCGGGGGTGATGACATCCTCGATGCGCAGGTTGACGCCCGCCACCTCAAGACCGGTCATCGCGGCCAGGCGCTCGGTCATGCGCTCCTTAACGTCGTCGAAGATTGCAGGCGCGTAGGCACCGTACTCGATGATGACGGAGATGTTGACGACCACGCGGTTGTCGTCGGTAACCTCGACCGTTACGCCCTTGGTCAGATTCTCGGCGCCAAACTGCTCCTGCACAAAGTGCATGAGGTTACCCTTCATGCCCAGGACGTGCGGAACCTCGCGGGTGGCCATGGCAACGATCTTCTCGATTACGCCGTTGGAATAGGTCAGCGAGTCCTCGGACTCGTCTGCCTCCTCGTCGTCCTCATCCGCATCAGACTCGACCTCTGCCTCGGCGAGAGACTGACCTTCGAGTTCTACATCCTCGGCTTCGGCGACAACCGCCTCGTTCTCCTCGAGCTCGGTATCGGCCACATCGACCTTTGTGTTAAAAGCCATGGTTCCTCCTTATGCCCACCGCAGACGCGGTAGTCGAATACGTATTAGCGGCCGCTGAACAGACGACCGAAGAAGTTGACGATACCGTTCTCACCATCGCGGATCTGGCCGATCACGGCACCGATCAGCACAAAGAATGCGATGACCAGCGTATCCCACAGGCCCAGCGTGAGCACCAGCACGGCAAGGATAAAACCAGCAACGGCGCCGAGCGTGGTGTTGGGATGACGCACGGCATAGCTCCAGATGGCAGCGCCCGTACCCTTGATGAGACCCATGGCCTCGTCAAAATCCGCGGCCGCCGCGTCTTGCGACTCAATTGCCTCCGCTTTGGAATCAACAGGTTCGCTTGCCGGTGCGGCGCTCTGGTCAATCGCCAGGCGCGGCGTGCGGACGGTCTTGTCTTGATTGGTATCACTCACCGGAAACCTCCACGGTCTGGACGGTAGTCTTGGACGGCAAAAAACGGACACGCGCGGTCGTACCCGGCGTGCCGAGCATGGTGTCGCAAGCTTCCTCGATGCGCTGCTGCATCGCAGTAGCCAGAGATGTCACGTCCTTATCGTCAAGCGCGATAGCCTCGACCTTAAAACGGACGCGCGACTCGTCGGAGCCCTGCACGCGTGCCTCGATATGCTCGATCATCACGCGGTCGTCGTGCTCGGCGGCGGCCCTGGCACATGAGGAAAGCGCCGCGAGGGTAACCTCGATATTGCGCTCCCCTGCCGGATGCACGCAGGACGGCTCACGACGGGCAAACATCAGGCGGAAGAAGCCCACCAGCACGCCAAGCGCCACAACGCCGGCACACGCCGTAACGACGATACGCGGCATGGGATCGCGCATCAGCAGCATAAAGCGATACGTATACGGTCCCCAGAACTGGCAGACGAACGTACCCAGTGCCACGATGGCGGCGGCAAGGTACACGATCGCTAGGGCTCGTTTGAGTACGCGCACGCGCGCTCCCTTCAAATCTCGGCTCTCGAAATGCAAAACGGTTCGCATCATTATAAAAGAGCCGGGTCCGCTGCTCTACGCACGCGGATCCGGCTCATCTATTCCACGAGGCTTGCATGCTCGCTTCATTATGCCCAGATATACACGGCTTAACCCGTGCGGGCGCTACTCCTCCTCGAGGGCAGCGATGACCTCGTCGGTCATGTCCATGGTGCTGTAAACATCCTGGACGTCGTCGAGCTCCTCAAGACGGTCGATGAGGCGCTGAACCTTCTTGGCGTCGGCGCCGGAGACCTCGGTCGGGGTGGTCGGGACCATGGTGGTCTCGGAACCCTTGACCTGGACGCCCTGCTCCTCGAGCGCCTTGGAGACAGCCATAACCTCGTTGGCAGTAGTCCAGACGATCCACTCCTCGCCGGCGTCCTCGTAGTCCTCGCCACCGGCCTCGGCGATGGCCATCATGAACTCATCCTCGTCACCGGCAGCACCGTTGGCGATCATGGTCTCCTTCTTGGCGTTCTCGTCCAGGATCTCCTTGGCGACGACGATCTGGCCCTTGCGCTCAAACTGGAAGGCGACGGAGCCGGAGGTGCCCAGGTTGCCACCAGCGTGGGAGAAGGCGGAACGGACATCAGCGGCGGTACGGTTGCGGTTGTCGGTCAGGCAGTCGACGTAGACGGCGACACCGGCGGGACCGTAGCCCTCGTACACGATGTTCTCGTAGACGGCGGCGTCGGCACCCGAACCAAAGGCCTTGTCGATAGCGGACTTGATCTTGTCCTTAGGCATGGACTGAGCCTTGGCCTTGGCAACAGCAGCGGCGAGGCTGGCGTTGTTCTCAGGCAGCGGGTCGCCGCCGAGACGGGCAGCAACGGTGATGTTGCGGCTCAGCTTGGAGAAGAGGGCGGAACGCTTGGCGTCCTGCGCGCCCTTACGATGCTTGGTTGTGGCCCACTTAGAGTGTCCGGACATACGTGTCTCCTATCGGTTTCGACCTAAAGCCCAGCGCAGATGCTCGGGCAATATAAACAAACGTCGTTATGATATACCTACTGGCCTGCGAGATAAACCCCAAAATGAAGGCGTCGTGATGATACAGCCCCTTGGTGCAAAGTAACCTGCCCCCTTTGCACCAAACTTAGGACCAGAGGAGGTCGCTGCGGGTGATGGTGGCGCCGATGGCAAAGGGCATGCAGGCGATAACCGGGTACAGGTAGCGCATGTAGGTCGAGCCGTTGCAGGGACCGATCAGGCACACGGCGAGCACGCCCAAAAGCGGCACCCAAATGGCCAGCCCGCGCCACGAATGACGACGTAGCAGATAGGCCACCACGGCGATCATGATCCACACATAGGTGGCCGAGCTCATGGCGAGCGAGATAAACGGGATGCGTTGCACTGCCACGCGGTACAGGTTGATCAGGTGGTCGCACCAGCGCACAACCTTGCTATCGACCGGATGGAAGTCAAAGTACTTGAGGTTATCGGGCTTCGCCATGATCTCGGCACTGCGCGCCGTGCTGTAGACCCACGCATCGCGGGCACTCGGATAAAAGTAGCCGTAGTAGTTATTGATGAGCGCCGAGATATAGCACTCTGGATCCTTTTTGAACATCTGAGCCCACACCTCAAAATAGGCCTTGATGTCCTCCTGCGAGGCGTACTCGTTAAAGCAATTTTTGACGGCGTCCGACTTATCCGGGTTGTAACGGCGGCCCAGATTCTCGTACTTGAGCACACGGTCGATCACGGCACGCTCTTCGTCGGTTACCAAGCCGTCGCAAGGAGCCTCCACGATGGTGCCGTCCTCCTTAACCGTGGGGTTGACGCCCGAGTTGAGGCCGTCGTGCTTTTGGACGAAACGAGCCGTCTGTTGGAACGGAATCGAGAGGATTTCGCGCTTGGAACCAGGCGTGATATCGTGCGCCGGCATAAAGACCTTGGTGAAGTACATATTAGAGGCAAGGCAGAGCGCGAGCACCGCGAGGACGCCAACCCAGCGGAAGCGCGGCGTGGCGCATGAGACCGCGGTGCCCGTCTGCTTAGCCGCACGACGAGCGACATGTACATCCCATGCGCAAAACGCCGCCGCAATCACGCAGGCCGCCAACGGAAAGACCAGGCCGCCATTGCGCAAAAACGTGGAACCCATGGCAGCCAGCGCAAGCAACAGCCAGTCGTGGCGCGCAAAGAGCACGGGGGCTTTCTCGCCCGCTCGCTCGACATTGGCATCACGACGGGGCAAGCCGCAGGCCACGAGCTTGACGGTCTGTACCAGCAGCACCAAAAACGCGTCGGCAAAGAGCACGTCTTTGGTGAGCAGGGCCGCGTAGTTAGAGAACATCGGCATAAACGCAAAGAACAGCAGGATCGTACCGCGAACCGGCAGGCTCACGCCCAGTTTGCGCAGCGACGAAATGGAATAGGCCATGCAGGCAGCCGTGATGACAAATTGAGCGCAGGTATAGATGATGAGGCCCGCGTTAGCGCTGTTGAACAGCGAAAGCCCCAGTTGAACGCACGAGCCGATAATGGCCGTGTGCACTACGGGATGATGCCCGTTGAGCAGCACGTTGGGGTTGAGTAGGCGCAGGTAGTCGCTCGTGCCGTTGGGATAGTTGAACCACTGGCGAATCTGCGCACCCGTATCTCCCATAAAAAGGCCGGGCAGCGAGGCGATGAGCGTGGGCGCCCAGGCGATCATAAGCACCAGGAAGGGCCCGGCAAAGGGATGGACCGAGAGCACGGCGTGAGCCACGCGCCATACGCGGCCAAAGTGCGCTTCGGAAAACGGAATGCGCCGAGAGCTTAGCCAATCCAGACACTCAAAAGCGAGGTAGAAGGCAACGACCGCTAAGAGCATCCAGCCCGCGCCGCCGATCCAGGCGCAGATGATGCGGGCCTTGTCGCCGAGCACAATCTCGGCAGAGTCGGTGAGGTCGTAGCTGCGGCCAAACACCATACAGATGGCAAAAAACAGCGATGGCAGGATGACCGAGGGACGCCAGGCGTCGCCGCGGCCAAAGAAGACGTAGCGAAACGGCAGCGTGAGCAGGCAGGCAAGCGCGAGCAACATGACCGCGTCGGTATGCCCGGCAAACGAGAGGAGCACCTCGTAGCACACGTACAGCATGCCCGAAGCTTTGGGGTCAATCGCCAAGACCGCGTTGCTCGACACCGGGGCGGGATCGATGGAAAACGCCGTGGTCGCCAACAGCGCGAGCAAAAAAGCGATGAGCGTCTGCTTGGCGGGGTAGCGCTTAAACCAGACGATGCGAGCGGCGTCGCGCGCAGCCGTTGTGGAGAGGTCGGAATCCTTCACAGTCCGAAAAGCCTTTCTAGAAACCTACCAAAAAGGGACAGGTTTATTTTGGCAGGTTTTATCTGGGGAAACGTTACGGTTCTGTCATCGTTGCCCAGCAAAACCACCACAAAGGTGCCTGTCCCCTTTGTGGTAGTTTGTGATGGCTAGGCGTCGAGGTAGATGCGCTGGGGGCGATTGCGGTGTCGGGCGAAGATGATGAGCACCAGGCCTGCGATGACGAGCGGCAGGCTCAACAGCTGGCCCATGGTGATGACGCCGCCCAGCAGATAGCCCAGCTGAGCATCGGGCACGCGCACGAACTCAACGAGGAAGCGGACGATGCCGTACCCCATCACAAACACGCCCATAAACGTGCCCTGAGGCAGCAGCGGTTTTTTACGGCTGAGCACCTGCAGGATGCAAAAGAGCACAATGCCCTCGAGAAACGCCTCGTAGAGCTGGGAGGGATGGCGCGGCATATCGCCCGCGGTTCCGCCAAAAATCACGCCCCAAGGCAGGTCGGTCGGCTTGCCCCACAGCTCACCGTTCACAAAGTTGGCGCAACGGCCCAGGCACAGCGCCAGCGGAGCGCCGATCACGGCAAGATCGGCGATGGTCCACGCATCGAGCTTGTAGATGCGACATACAAGCACGCCGCCGATAATGCCACCCACCAGACCACCGTGGAAACTCATACCGCCCTCGTTGGTGGCAAAAATCTCGAGCGGATGGGCCCAGTAGTAGCCGTCGCCGTAAAAGACGACGTAAAACAGGCGCGCGCCGATGATGAGGCCAAAGACCGCGCCGACCACGACGCTCGTCAGGTCATCGATCGTGATGTTAAAGCCCCAACGGCGCTGCGTGCGGTACATGACGACCGCCGTGAGCAGGGCGCCGACCACATAGGCCAGACCGTACCAGTAGATAGTGATGGGACCCGCCGAAATCGCGACAGGATCAAGCATATGGTAGAGGTCGTTGAGCATGTCGATCCCCCTGCTCCCTACATACAAATGCGGCCGCGGGCCTTACGCTCGCAGCCGCATATTTGGGCGTAACGTCTATGCGGAGTTTGCCGTCCGCAGCTTTCGCATCTTAGAACGGCGCGTACTCGTCGTACAGGTCCTCGGCCTCGCCGGAGACATTGACCTGCTCGACGCGGGTAACGCCGGGCACATGCTCCTTGAGGATGCGCTCGATACCCATGGACAGGGTCAGCGAGCTCATGGGGCAGCCGGCGCAGGCGCCCTGCAGCTCCAGCTTGACGACACCCTCGTCGTCGACGCCCACATACTCCATATCGCCGCCATCGGCCTGCAGGTTGGGGCGAATCTCCTCAAGAACCTTCTTAAGCAGCTCTTCGTTAACAGCCACAGGGGCTCCTTTCTCACAATAACGCGGGCATGCCCGCGGACAGGGGCTATGTTACTACAGCCATGTACCCGCTTGAGCGCCAGCCATGCGCGCGGACACGACTTTCACGAGCAGTCAATTTGGGACGGGGCTCTTTTGGCTGTTTTTGCCGCCAGCTGGCATTGGCACGCGCTACTGCTGAGCTTGCTCCCCGGTACCAATATGGACATCGACGATGACCTGGCGGTAGCTGATGCCGCAGGAGTCGAGGATACGGCGGCTGATGCGGCCGTCGTCGGTGTCGGCATACTTGTTGTCCAGGTAGACAACCTCGCCCACGCCCACCTGCGCCAGGATTTTGGCGCAGTCATGACACGGGAACAGCGTGACGTAGACCGTGGAACCCTCAAGGTCTTTGAGCGAGCCGCGGTAGTTGAGCACGGCGTTGGCTTCGGCATGGACTACGTAGTTGTGCTTGTCCTGCAGCGGGTCATCGCTCGTGCCCCACGGGAAAAAGTCGTCGTTGAGTGCCGAGGGCGTACCGTTGTAGCCCACCGAAAGGATGCGGTGGTTGGTGCTGGCGATGCACGCGCCCACCTGCGTGTTGGGATCCTTGCTGCGGCGCTGTGCGGCGATGGCCACGCTCATAAAGAACTCGTCCCAGCTAATAACGTCGCGGCGCTTGCCCGACGCAGTTTGATGAAGATCGTCCGACATGGCAGACACCTCCGAAATCGCAATAGTTTGACCCATTGTAGCAGGTGAAAGGTGGGGCTGTTTCCTCTCCCGCCGACGTCCTCGGCTTTATGCGCGACGAGGCTTTTGGTTGATGTGGTACAGCTCGGCGAGACCCCGCAGCGTCAGTGCGTCGTCTACCGTCAGGCTGTGGCCGACCAACGCCGCGAGCGCCTCGGCATCGTCGCCGGTGATGACAATGGGCACGCTGCCCTCCCCCGCCGCCTTGGTCGCGCGCATCTCGGCAAGCACCATGTCGAGCATGCCGTCGATACGGGCCACCTCGCCCAAGACCACGCCCGAGCGCATGGCCTCACGCGTGTTGCGACCGATCACATGCGTGGGTGCCGAGGGCTCGACCTGCGGCAGGCGCGCCGCAGCGGCCGAAAGCGAGCGGGCGCCAAGGGCCAGACCCGGCGCGATGACGCCGCCGACAAAGGTTCCGCGCGCATCGATGACCTCGATATTGGTCGTCGTGCCCAGGTCAATCACGATGCACGGAGAGCCGTAGACGGCACGGGCCGCCACGGCGTCAGCGATGCGGTCGGGACCGATCTCGGCCGGGTCATCGTAGTGCACGGGCATGCCGGTCTTAAGTCCCGGCCCCACCGTGAGCACGCGCCCCGTGCAGGTACGGGAAAGTGCCGCCTTCCACGGGCGCTCGAGCGCCGGGACCACGCAGCTCAGCACAGCAGCCGTGGGCACAAGCGCGCCCGGCATGCCCGCATCGGCCGCCAGTGCGGCCATGACCTGCGCGAGACGCATGCGCGCCTCGTCTGCTGTGATGCTCGACGGCGTGGTGATCTCGCACGTCGCAAGCGGACATTCCTGCGCCGCGGCCGAATCCTCTGCAAACAGGCCAAAGCGAATGAACGTGTTGCCCACATCGACCGTCAATATATATGCGCACCCATTAAGCATTGTCGGCGCTCCTTTCGTCTGCCCAGCAGTATATCGCCTACCTAAACCAGTCATCCCAAAATGACTAGCTTGCGGCTATACTGGTGCGCGGTCGTTTGCGAGCTCACGCGGCGGCCCTTGGTAACCCGACTTCCCGCGCCGTATCCGTAGCGGCGCTCCCGGGGGAAGCGGATATACGCAAAGGAGTTCTATATGAGCAATCCCTCGAACCGCGCTTCGATGCGCGGGCAACTCACGCTGCGCGGCGTCGTCATCGGCGTCCTTGGCTGCGTGATTATCACAGCAAGCTCGGCCTACACCGCCCTCAAGATGGGCGCACTCCCCTGGCCGATCGTCTTCGCTGCCGTCATCTCGCTGTTCTTCCTTAAGCTCATGGGCAACGCCAGCCTCAACGAGGCCAACGTCACCCACACCATCATGTCCGCTGGCGCCATGGTCGCCGGCGGTCTGGCGTTTACCATCCCGGGCGCCTGGATGCTGGGCTATGCCGACCAGATCAGCTGGCTCGACATGTTTATCGTGGCACTCGCCGGCACCATCCTGGGCCTGCTGGCAACGGCTCTCATCCACCGTCACTTTATCGTAGACGCCGCGCTTGAGTTCCCCACCGGCAACGCCGCAGCTCAGACCCTGCGCGCGACCGAGGCTGGCGGCAAGACCGGCAAGCAGCTCTTTGGCTCCATGGCCCTCGCCGGCATCTACAGCGTGCTGCGCGACGCCCTGGGCATTGTGCCCAGCATGCTGTGCACGCTCAACATCCCTGGCGTAACCTTTGGCATCTACAACTCGCCCATGCTGCTCTCCGTCGGCTTCCTCGTGGGCTTCGCCCCGGTCGCTTTCTGGTTTGCCGGCGCACTGCTGGGCAACTTTGGCATCATCGTCGGCGGCACCGCTGCCGGTCTGTTCGACGTCGTGACCGCACAGGGCATTGTTAAGTCCCTGGGTATGGGCCTTATGATGGGCTTTGGCGTCGCCGTCGTCCTTAAGGACATCCTGCCGCAGGTCGCCGGCATCGTCCGCGGTCTTGCCGCCGACAGCTCCACCGACACCGACGAGCAGTCACTCATCTCGGGCTCCCTTAAGCTCGACGCCGGCATCATCGGCCTGGGCGCCGCCGCCATCGCCGTCGTCGTCGCCATCGCGCTCGACCTCGGCCCCGTTCCGGCTGTCATCGTCACACTATTCACCTTTGTCACCACCATCATGAGCGCGCAGAGTTGCGGCCAGACGGGCATCGACCCCATGGAGATCTTTGGCCTCATCGTCATGCTCATCGTGGCGGCCTGCGTTCAGATCGCCCAGGTCAAGCTGTTCTTTATCGCCGGCATCGTGGCCGTGGCGTGCGGCCTTGCGGGCGACGTCATGAACGACTTTAAGGCCGGCGCCGTGCTGGGCACCAACCCGCGCGCGCAGTGGATCGGCCAGGCCATCGGCGGCATCGTGGGCGCCCTGGTCGCCGCCGCCGTCATGGTCGCACTCGTCACCGCCTATGGCCCGGACGCCTTTGGCCCCGACAAGAGCTTTGTTGCCGCACAGGCCAGCGTCGTTGCCACCATGGTCTCGGGCATCCCGAGCGTGCCGTGGTTCGTGGGCGGCTTTATCGCCGGCATCGTCATGTACTGGCTCGGCATTCCGGCCATGATGATCGGCTTGGGCGTGTACCTGCCGTTCTACATGTCGCTCACGGCATTCCTGGGCTCCTGCGTCAAGCTCGCCTACGACAAGTGGTCCGCCCACCGCGACGCCACCGCTGGTCTTTCTGACGAGGAGAAGGCCTCCAAGGACGCCGCCTTCCAGGAGCAGGGTCTGGTCGTCGCCAGTGGCCTGCTCGGCGGCGAGTCCATCGTCGGCGTCATCCTGGCGTTTGTCTCTGTTGGCCTGAGCCTGCTGGGCTAAGGCGATAACATAGCTACGCAAAGCGCGGAGTCGGAATCCATCCGGCTCCGCGCTTTTGTATTTGCCGAGGTTTTACCTGTGAGCGCATCCCACTTGGCCGCCCAGATGATCGCTAAAGACGATCCTCCTGCCATTCACGGTGTAGAGTTAGGACAACGGGCACGTTACGCGGACCGCTCTGGAACGAGGTGGACATGGAGCTCGACAAACAACAAATCAAGCGACTGCGCGAGCGTCATCACCGGCGTCACGGCATCCGCCCTGCGCACAGCGAGGCGGCCGAACAGGCCAGCCGCTTCCTTAAGCAGGCGTTCAACATTCGCGAGGGCCGCGCACCCTATCACGTGATTCGCAAGCGCTTTGTAAACGGGGCGCGCCTGACCGGCTCGCACCTGTGCATCCTCATCATCGCCATGTTGATCGCGAGCATCGGCCTCGATATCGACTCGGACATTGCCATCGTGGGCGCCATGCTCATCTGCCCGCTTATGGGATCGGTTCTTGCCATGGCATACGGCATTGCCACGCTCGACCGCGAGATTACCATCGAGGCCATTGCCAGCCTCGCACTGCAGATGGTCTTTTGCCTGGTCACGTCCACGCTGTACTTTAAGCTCTCGCCCCTTGGCACCACCACGGCCGCCATTATCGACAACTCGACACCCACCGTCTGGGACCTTACCGTCGCACTCGCAGGCGGCTTTGCAGGCGGGCTGGGCAACTCGCGCGACCAGGAACCCGCCACGCTCATCGCCGGCGTGGCCGTGGCGACCGCGCTCATGCCGCCCCTGTGCGCGGCGGGCTATGGCATCGCCATCGCAAGCGGGTCACTGTTTCTCTCGGCGCTTTATGAGTTTGGCATCAACGTGGTCTTTATCGCACTGGCTGCCGAAGCCGTGCTGCTTCTTTTGCGCGTGCCGCTCAAGCGCGACCTCAACGGCGACGGCATTGTGACCGCTGAGGAAGACGCCGAGGTCGACGAGCTGTCACGCAAAGTGCGCCGCCGCATCATCGTGGGCACGGTAGTCTTTGCCATCCCCTGCATCGTTATGACGGCTGGCTCCATTGGCTCGGCGCAGGCCGGCGTGCAGGACGGCTACGGCGTCACCGAAACCACGCGCGAGCTTGCGGCGGTACTGCCGGGCTTTAAGGACTACACCGTCGCCGTCGAGACCTCGGCCGCCGAGGGCGACGAGGAGGGCCTTGTCGAGCGCGAAATCGTCGCCCATGTGACGACAAGCGAGGCGCTTGGGGCACACGACCGCCGCGTTGCCCGCAAGCTCATCGACCTCAATGTGCCCGAACTCGATCGCGTGGAGTTTGACGTGAAGTGATGCGGGGCGGCCCTACAGCTCGTACTTGTACACGCGGTAGATGTACTTTTCGGCTTCCATCTCGTAGGTGGTGATGGCCAGACCGTACCGATCGTACTCGGTGAAGGTCTTGGCCTGGCCCGATGCCACGAGCATACTGTTTGAATTGCCGACGCGCTGCGCCTTGCTGACGTAGCCCGAGAACGGCACCGCGGTCTGGTCTTCAAGCTCGTAGGTGCGCACCGTCTCGTCCACTGTAAAGATGTGCCCAAACGGATGCGTGCCCTTGCTATAGTCGGTCGCCACCGCGGCGCCCAGCTGGCCCCATTCGAACTTGGGATAGCTCTCGGCCGCGCCAAAGTTGTTGTCGTACAGCAGTACCTGGTAGCGACCGGTCGCAATCGTCTCGTCGTTTGGCAGATAGGTCACGCTGTGCTGGCCCGCGTTGAGCGAAAAATCGCCCTGGGCTTGCAGCAGCTTGTCCTCAAAGCCCGAGCCGGCCCATTGCCACTCCTTTCTATTTCTGAGTCCATCTTCTCACTATTGACAGCCGAAAATGATCCGCTTTCCTCCGTCCCCGAGGGATCATTTTTTAGTACTTGAAGAAGCCCTCGCCCGAGCTTTCGCCCAGCTTACCTTCGTCGAGCATTTTCTTGAGGACGGACGCCATAGCCTTAAAGTTGTAGGGCATCATCATCTTTTTAAGCAGCGGGCTCACCAGGCCCGGGACCTTCTGATACTGCATAACGATGTTGTAGGCCGTCTGGATACCCACGGTGTCGAATACGCGGAATGGGCCCTTGGGAGCGCCAGTGCCGCGCGTCCACGCGAGATCGATGCTCTTGGGGTCACTCACGCCCGAGACATACAGGTCAAGGCCCGAAAGCAGCCACGGCACCAGCATGGAATTGAGCAGGTAGCCGTTCTTTTCCTTGTTGACGGGCAGGGCAAGCATGCGGATATCGTTGGCAAAGTCGACGAGCTCGTCGAAGTAGCGCTTGTCGGTTTGGCTCTGGGCCATGACCTCGGTCATGTTGTTCTTCCAGATGGAGTTGGCAAAGTGCAGCGACAGGTACTTCTCGGGGCGACCAGTGTACTTGGCAAAGGTGCTCGGCAGCAGCGTAGAGGAGTTCGTTACGACGACGGTCTTTTGCGGGAGGACCGGGGCGAGCTTCTTGTAGAAGTCGATCTTTGCCTGGGCGTCCTCGGCCATGGACTCGATGACCAAGTCGGCGTCGGCCACGGCTTTGGCGAGGTCGAGCTCCAGCTTGAGTGTGGAGTAGGCACGCTCGACGGCGGCGAGCGCCGTCTCCTTGTCGAAGGGCTGGCCGCTATCGGCGATACCGGCGCACCACTCGCCCGTGCCGTTCGCCATGCCCTCGATAGCAGCGATGTACTCCTCGCGAACATGGTCGATCTTGGGCTGGGTGCGGCCGATGCTGCCCTCGCTGCGCAGCCAAATCGTTACATCGAAGCCGCAGTAGGCTGCCTGAAAGGCAATCTGGCTTCCCAACACGCCGCCGCCGGCAACACAAACAGTCTTGTAGCTCATAGGAACAGTCCTCTCTTACGTAATTCCATAGATGTGTATTTATTCAACCGTAAGAGGACTGCACGCCGAGCATAGGTTCTATAAACGGACGGTAATTTGCGGCGAACGGCAACACCTGTTCATTATCTCAGGGTTCCGAGGACGATTTTTGTGCCACCGAGACGTCGTTTGCGGAAGTATGCGGCAAATTCCGGAAGCCTTGAGCACACCCCGGTTTTCCGCCAATAAAACCGACGCTCCTATAAGTTGTCAATAGGCAGTTTGCGGGAGCGCTCCCTCCAATTCGCACAGGAGCTCGTAATACCTCCTCTCCAGTTTCGTCGACCGCCGTCTCCCATGTTCCAGGTGACCGAGTGAGGCCGCGGA
>DBGEDL010000036.1:0-5253 GCA_048375035.1 Collinsella sp. | reverse complement strand
ATAGGTTCGAATCCTATACGCCGCACCAATTGACTTTAAAGCTCCCGGCGACGGGGGCTTTTCTTATATCGCGATGCGTCGAAGATCGCATCAAGTGGTCAAAATGAGTAAAAATCAAATTTGATAACTTTTTTCGAAAATTGCTTGACCTTTATTCAGTCGATGTGCATAATAATCAACAAGTCGCGGCGTTACCTCAGCTGGATAGAGGGTCTGACTACGAATCAGAACGTCATAGGTTCGAATCCTATACGCCGCACCATTTGAGATTAAAGCTCCCGGCAACGGGGGCTTTTCTTTTATGTAAACACTGCATGGATTCGAACCTCGGTCGAGGCGCGGGCGTAAAGAAAACGCGGAGCGTTTTTAGCCCGCGGGCGAGCGCGCCGGCAGGCGGGCGAAGCCGGTGCGAATCCGCGCAGCGGATGCGCGGAATCCTATACGCCGCACCAATTGATTTTAAAGCTCCCGGCAACGGGGGCTTTTCTTTTGCGCCAGCTTGAGTGTTTTCGTCCAAAGGGACTATTTCCTGTCGACTCGTGTAAGATTTCGAGTAGATGTCGCGACTTATTCGCGACCACTCCTTCTTCAAGCGACCGATCAGGGTGATATTTCGTGGCAGAGCGTCCGACATACAAGCTCAGGTTTCTCGATCCCAAGAAGCGCTTTCCGGCGATGCCCGAGCAGCCTGCGGGACGCTCATATGGCGTGGTCTGGAAACTCTTTGGCGAGGATCAGCATGAATCTTGTTATGTCGTCGAATTCGTTGGCAAAAGTCATGTGTCGCTTTTGGGCTACGTAAGCGTTTCGGGTGAGGTGTACAAGGTGGACCGCCCCGTTAGCGAGGCTCCGCTGCCCAACGATCCCGACATGGAACTGGTCCTTGACGAGTCCGATTCCAGCGTCGGTGAGATTGCGGTCAGGGGCACCGATGGGACGATGCGCTCCCGGGCGCGAGTCATCGGCTCTCCCGAAGGCCCCATGCGCGAACAATCCGATCGCGAGACGTCGAATTCGACGCGCAGCCTTCGCTACGGCGAGTTCATGGCCTCGATGTTCTTGCGTTACGTGATATTCGCCGATTCTGAAAACGCTGTCTCAGGCACGGCAGACGGTGACGGCCTCGACGAGGGCATGAAAAATGCCGTCGACAAGATCAAACTTGTAAAACTCCCCGAGCCGGTTGAGGTGCTGCTGGGTTTTGATTCCACACCGCTGCCCGATGCAATCGAAACATTGCTCTACCGCATTGACCATACAGATAATCCAAGTGGCATTGAGCGCTATGCCGCCGCTTTGATGGGCGAAGTTGATCTGCCTCGCCTGCGCACCATCGCGGCCAAAACCGAAATGAGCCTGGCGCGCATCGATCGCTCGAGACTCTTCTATCTCAATTTTGATCGTAGCCTGCTGGACCAGGACGAGATCGATGCCCTGCTTGCCATCGAGTGCCGCCTGAACCGCCTATCGGGCATCCTTGAGCGTTTTGGGGCAGGGTTGGGCCCCGTTGCCTCGTCGCCAAGCTTTGAGGGCTGCTCGCTCTTTGATCTATGGCATATCAGCAAGACGACAGACGACGTTCCTCGCTTGCTCGAAACGCTGTCGAATGACAACCCGTGGGCCAAGCCGGGGACGGTTGCGTGCCAGCCGGGTGGCGAGTGGGACGTTCGCACCCGTTTTGCACGTATCGCAGAGGCGCTCAACGTGGTCACGCGGCTCGACTACACCTATCGAGCGAACGTCGCCGAGGGCATCATGTTGGTGCGATTTGGCCGCACGGTTGTCGATGCTATGCCGCAGCGCGAATACGATGCTCAAGATGACGCCTGGCGTGAGGTGGATGAGCCTAAGCGCGCAGCATGGGCCACTGAGCACGATGCGCGTATTGTGCTTACACTCGCGGCGGCTTGCTTTGCCGCGGGCGCCTGCATCACGCGCTGCTATGTGCAGATTGCTGCTCCCGACAGTGAGCAGGGCGAGCGCGTTGTTGCAACGTATTTCTTTGGGCGTGCGGCCTATCTGGCCGATTGCGTGCCTGTCGCCAAGGATCTTGAGAGCATGGACAAGGACGATATGCCGTGCAAGCGTGTACTTGAGGCGTATGAGTCAACCGCTCCGGAGACGATTGAGCCTTCGGAGGTTCATGCTCGTCCGCGTGATGACCATCGCACGCTGCCGCCGGCGCTGCGCGATCTGCTGCTTGCCGATACGGCTGACGAGTTGGAGGTCATGGAAGAGGACGACGACCCATACGTGGCCCGTGTTGTTGAATTGCGCGAGCAGGCAAAAGTCGACCGTACAGGTGCTTTTGAAGGCTTTTCTCGTCTTGTCGAGGAGTTGGAGGCTAAGTGCGCCGTCGCCGAGCTTTTGGCGACAGGTCCGGTTCAAACGCAGTTTTGCGATAACCAGCTGGTGCGCATGGTGCTACCGGTGTTGGAAGAAGACCGCTCTGTGCGAATCCTTCGTGCGCCCGATGCGCTGTACTTTGCCCAGCACGAGATCTGCAGCTTTTACGCCGAGCAAGAGGACTTTGAACGAGCGCTGCCCGAGGTGCGCCATCTTTACGATCTGGCGCGCTCGTCCATGCAATCGCACTTTGCGCTCATCAACGTGCTTGCGCGTCTGGAGCGCTTTGACGAGATTATCGAGGTGGCGCGCCACGGCCTACGTATTGCCAGCGATCGTTCTGCAATCGGCTACCTGTTCTATCGCTTGGCGTTTGCCTATTGGAATTGCGATCAGCTCGACCTGGCGCTGGCTTGTTACCGTCTGGTGCCGCGCGGCGAGGAGTCGGGCAGTAGCGCGCTGGAAGAAATGCAGGGCCTTATGAACGAGATGGGCGTCAGCGAGCCTCCGACGTTCGAGGAAGCGGTCGAGACCATCCGCAAGGCTGGACTCGAGCTGCCGCCAGTGTCCGCCGTGACGAATCAGCTGGCAGATGCCGCTGTTCAACTGGTCGACAACGGCTTCTTTTTCCTGGCACGCGGTTGCATCTTCCAAATGTGGCGCACCATGGGCAACGACGAGCTCGGCTCCCTCAACCGCTCGCTGGGGTAGGGGCGGTATAGAGGGGCCGCACCGCGCTATTTGTATCGGTGCGGGCGGGAGGACCCGACAGAATCGGTAAGGCATAAAGCCGCCGAGCCTGCTAAAACTGTTAAACTCTGCTAAAGTTGCTAAACTTTGTTAAAGTTGTTAAAACTGGCAGAGGAGGTCGAATGTCAAAAGCTATTAATCCCTTTAAGCCAACAGCGGGCATGAATCCACCTGAGCTTATCGGACGCGACGCTGTTTTGGATGACTTTGCCGAAGCTCTTGAGAATGGCCCTGGTGCCCCCGATCGACTCATGCGCATCTCGGGTGTCCGAGGCACGGGTAAAACGGTGCTCCTCAACGCATTGGGCGATCTTGCGCGCAAAAAAGGATTCGAGGTTGTCGACGTCGCCTCAAATGCCGGTTTTTGCGACAGAATTCTCGAGGCTCTGCAGCGAAATGTTCGTCTTGCATCAATGTCGATTTCCCCATCGATTTTAGGAGTCAGCCTTGGCTCCGTAGAGCTGTCGAAGTCAGCCTCTCATCTGGGTGAGGCGATGTACGATGCCGCGAAGCGAGGTGGTTTGCTCATCACACTCGATGAGATTCAGGACGCCTCAACTGAGGAAATGCGCGAGCTGGGTAATGAAATGCAGCTCTTGATTCGCCAAGGGGCGAATGTCGCCTTTGCATTCGCTGGTTTGCCAACCTCGGTGGATGGCGTGGTGGTGGATGATACGTTGACGTTCCTTCAGAGGGCGAAGCATATCGAGCTCACGCGGCTTTCAGATTTTGAAGTCGGCGGATCGTTTGAGGATACGATGAGGCGTGCGGGCAAGGAGCTCGACGAAGGCGTTGCTGAGCTTTTAACAAAGGCTTCGGCAGGCTATCCCTTTATGGTCCAGTTGGTCGGATATTACGCTTGGCAGGTTGCTGCGCGCAGCGGGTCGGAGAGCGTGAGTGAAGAGGCGGCTCGCAAGGGTGTCCAGGCGGCTCTTGATAGTTTCAATGCCATGGTGATTGCCCCCGCGCTGCGCAGGGTGTCGGAGCGGCAGTTTCAATATCTCGCGGCGATGGCGCAATGCGAAGGCGGCGAGATTACGAACGGTGATATTGCCAAAAAGATGGGATTGCCGGCGAATAAAGTCGGGTCGTATCGCAAACGTCTGATCGATACGGGACTGATTGAGCCTGCCGGCTACGGCTGTGTTTCGTTTGCAATTCCGTACATGCGCGATTATCTGTTGGAGACCATTCGAGCGGACTAATAAAGACTGGAGGCATCGACGCCGCCGCTGTGGTTGCCCCCGCATCTTTGTCTCAATCTGTAACATCTAGAGGGGATTACGGCATGCAGGTGTTTCAGATTGAGACATTTGCGGATGGCGCTGACTGTTTGTCTAAATCTGTAACATCTGGACGAAGATTCGGCCTGTAACTGTTACAGATTGAGATGATTGACTGAGACGTCTACTGGCAAATCGGAATCGCTCCAAAATTCCCCCTTGCCCATCCTTGGCTGTTTGGTTACTATAGAACGGCTGTTACGGAGAGCTGACCGAGAGGCCGAAGGTGCTCGCCTGCTAAGCGAGTATGCCCCAAAAGGGCATCTGGGGTTCGAATCCCCAGCTCTCCGCCAGTACGAATTTGAAGAAGGGTCCCATTTGGGGCCCTTTTTTATTATCAAGAATGGCGGCTGGGGATTCGAACCCTCAAAAAGGAGGCATCCTTTCGGACGCCTCCTTTCAGTGGGCTTATTATTCTTGCGCCCTACACCTTAGGAGCCTTGGCGACGGTCTCGCTTTCTGCTGTGAGCGGGCGGTTGTCGATGCGACGGCCCAAGCGATCGAGCTTCACAAGGAGCCATTCAATGGGATTCGGCCCTGCGCCTTCCTCGTCGGCAACTAGGTCCATGACGGCGATCTTGGTGCCGTCCTGCTTGAGCGTGACGCTACCCACCTTGTCGCCCACATGCACCGTGCCCGAAAGATCGTCGTAGCTAATCTTTTCGGTCACCTTGCCGGCAAGGGAAAACACGGTCGCTTGCGCCGTGGGATCGGCGAGTGTGGCGTCGATCGTCTTATCCGTCCAGTCGGTTTGGCCAATGCGCGCCATAAGCGGGTTGCCGTTGGCGGTCTTTTCCTGTGTGTTGGCGATTGCGACCGTCACCTTGTGGCCGTAGTACCAGTTGGCAAGGGTGGCGGTATCGGTAAAGCGCTG
>DBGEDL010000035.1:0-16684 GCA_048375035.1 Collinsella sp. | reverse complement strand
CGACGCCGTCCCGTACGCGGCCTAGCGGGCGGCGGGATCAACCGAAGGGGAAGCGGGGGCGCCGGGCGCCCGGATGCGTCATGCCGAAATGGCGCGAAGCACGCGGTTGACAAAACTATAGAGACACGTCCCAAATTAGCTGCCCCGACCCATGCATCGGAATGAGCGTGGAAAATCTCCCACTTTTGGCTCGCACACGGGCTCAAAACGGGAGATCATCCACGCTCAAGTTATGACCGCTCCGTGCGGAACCCCTAGAGCAGCGTAACGCTAAAGCTGCGCTCGTCCGTCTCGCCCGGCGCCAAGGTGATGGTGTTGACCTTGTGCTCGAAGACGTCGTCCTCGGTATCCATGGTGGTGTGGCCGGTCCAGGGCTCGAGCGCCACAAACGGGGCATCGTTGGCGGCAGACCACACGCCGATGTACTTAAAGCCCTCAAAGTCGATCTTGACGCCGTGGCCCGACTTGCGACCGCGCAGCGTGAGCGTGGAGCCCGGGGTATCGGTGAACATGATGGCATCGTTATCGAAGCTGCGATGCGTGATGGGCACAACGTCCGAATTGTCGGGGGCCTTGTAGGAACCCTCGAACGTCATGAGACCATCGGGCGTGATGATGGGAGCCTCGTTGGTCCAAACCTCGGTAAACGCCAGCTCGTAATCCTCGAATGCCTCATCCTCGGCACCGGGAGCCGGTACGTTAAACGCGGGGTGGCCACCCACCGAGAACGGCAGGTCCACGTCGCTGGTGTTGGTGACGGCAAAGGTCTGCGTGAGCATGGCGTCGCCGGTGAGCGCATAGGTCATGTTGAGCTTAAAGTGGAAGGGGAAGGCCTTGAGCGACTCGGGAGTGTCGGTGATCTCATAGGTTACCGAGGAGCCGTCCTCGGAGACCTCGACTAACTTATGCTCGACAATGCGCGCGATGCCGTGGCGTGCCATCTCGCAGGTGCCGGCCGCAGACGTTGCCGTGTTGTTGCGCAGCGAGCCCACGATGGGGAACAGAATGGGCGCGTGCTTGCCCCAAAAGGCGGGATCGCCCTGCCACAGATACTCGTTGCCGTTAAGGGCAAGGCTCGTGAGCTGGGCGCCCATAGAATCGATGGCGGCGGTGAGGCCGCCGCGCTTGATGGTGGTGACGGTGGACATGCTACTTCCTCCAAAAGTAAACAACAGTGTCGAGGGATATTGTCCCACTCTTGGCAGCGAGACGGGGCGGCAGGCGATTATTGAGTGGCCACGTAAAGGTCAAACCCGCCCTGCGGCGTGCTGTCGACCGTGTCGGGCGCTTGCGAGTTAAAGCTCACGGGAACCATGCGTTTTGAGGCGCAGAAGCACGTGCCGTCGGTGGCAACGGGCGGCTCGTCGACCGTGAGCTCGTAGTCTCCGGGCTTGAGCTCGATGCCTTCACCGTCAGAGTTGACATATTGATACTCGTCGACCGCCTGCCCCTTGAGCGTGCGGCCCACGATGTGGATGAGCATCTGGCTGTCGCCGCGGGCGGTATCCCATGTCGCACCGTCCTTAACCTCGACCGACACATGCACCGAGCGCGTGCGGCTGCGCGATTGCTCGACAGACATCTCGACCTTGGCGGCGTCTTCTCGCTGTTGTTCCACATGGCTCCAGACGCTGCCGATCGCCGAACAGGCGATGACGCCGGCCATGAAGGCGATGAGGATGGGGCCGAGTGGCGAGCGGCGGCCCGCGTCTTCCTCACGAGCCAAGTTGGGACGATGCGTGGGGGCGGGCGCCTGGGCACCCTGCGCGGGTACGTCGAGAATGCTGAAAGACGCCGTGCTGTCAGGATCGATGGTGTGGCGCGGCTGCGGGGTCTTTGCCGGCGAGATCGACATGTCGGCCGGCTCGCCGAGCGTGGCCGTAGCATCGGCCTTGGCCTCGTCTGCCTCGGCCTGGGCCCAAGCTTGTTCGAAGGTCAGGGGCTCGGCGGCATCGGAGGCGGCGTCAGGCTCGACAGCGGCATCGTTGCCGGTCTCGTCCTCGTCGCTCGACACGTCACGCGGCGCGGGCTCGTCCCACTCCTCGTCCGGAGCCTCGCCCTCGCTATACCACCATTCAAAGTTATCGATATCCATACGGGGCGCCCCTTAGGCCTCGCAAATAAACACTTGCTAGCCTTATACCCCCAGACGGCGCTGGAGCTCGCCGGCACAGACAGGAAAACCATCACAACATTCGACGCTTTTCCTCGATTTCGAGATTTTCGCCGAATGTTGTGATGGTTTGGGCGACTGGCTGGCAGCGCAATGTGACAAAGGGGCTGTCCCTTTGTCACATTCTGTTAGAGTTGCAGGGATTGAATCCCGCTTATTCATGCGACATTGGAGTGACAACCTTGACCGCCGCAACCACGCCTAAAAGCAAGTCAACCGCCGCCGCGCTCTCCCCCGCGCGCACCAAGCTCTGCCTGGCGCTGCTCGTACTGTTGGGATTCTCGCTCGGCTGCTCGGAGTTCGTGGTCATCGGCATCGAGAGCGACCTGGCGACGGAGCTCGGCATCTCACTTGCCACCGCAGGCCAACTCATCAGCGTGTTCGCGCTCGTCTACGCCATCGTAACGCCGGTGCTTGCGCTCAGCACGGGACGCTTCCGCCGCTACCAGCTGCTCGTGTGCTACAGCATTGTCTTTGTGCTCGGCAATCTTGTCATGGCGTTGGCGCCCAACTTCCAAGTGCTGTTTGCCTCGCGCATCATCTTGGGCTCCGTCTCGGGCGCACTGCTCGCCGTAGGCGTGACGTATATCCCCGAGCTGCTGTCTCCGCAGCAGACCTCGCTCGCCATCTCGGTGGTGTACGGCGCTTTCTCCGTGGCGATGGTCTTTGTGACCTCGATCGGCAAGTTTGTGGCCGACACGCTCGACTGGCACGTTGCCATGTACGGCACGCTGACCTTCGCCGTTCTGATCTGCGCCGCGCTCGTGGCGTTTATGCCGCGCGCCGGACAAACCGACGAGCCTGCCACCTTCCGCGAGCAGGCGGGGCTTCTGCGCGAGCCAAGCATCATCACCGGCATGCTCATCTTTTTGTTTGGCGTGGGATCGGTCTACGTGTTTTACGGCTACGTGACGCCCTATCTGGAGCAGGTGTTGGGCATGGGCATCGTCCAGGCAAGCACTACACTCATGGCCTACGGCGTGTTTTGCCTGATCTCGAACATCTTGGGCGGATGGATCGATGCGCGCTTTGGCATGAAGGCGCTGCTCGTGACGTTTGTGCTCCAGGCCGCGGCTCTGTTTGGGCTGTTTGCCGTTGGCGGCACCATGCCCCTCGCGCTTGCCTTTGTCTTTAGCTTGGCGATGCTCATGTACCTGTTCTCGGTCTCGTGCATCACGCACTTTATGGACGTGGCCCGCAGCCGCCACCCCAAATCGATGGTGCTCGCAAGCTCGGTGGAGCCCATGGCGTTTAACGTTGGCATCTCGTTTGGCACCGCGGTGGGCGGCGCCGTGGTAAGCGGGATTGGCATTGCCTACGTGGGCGCGGTTGGCGCCGCATTCTCGCTCGTAGCCTGGATACTCACGCTAGTGACGATCAAGCTGGCACGCTGGGAGCGCAAGCGGGCAGCACAATCTTCGATGCAGGCATAGGGGTGGGATCGAGGCAGGCGCAAGTACAGCTCAGCGCGGCGGGCGTCCGATGAAAGCCACACCATACGAGCAGTGTTTATCCGCCCGCAGGCTCCAGCGGTTCAATTTCGTGTACTTGAAATACACGTTTTTCCACGATTTCGTGTATTTCAAGTACACGAGATCGTACTAAACTATGTATTTGAAGTACATGAAATTGGAAAGGCAGCCCCATGCGCAGATCAATCGAATCCGTTATCGAATCATGGGCGACAAAGGACGCCTCGCGCCCCCTCCTCATCCGTGGCGCACGACGCGTGGGCAAAACGTACGCTGCCGAGGAAATCGGCAGACGAATCGCCGGCGATGCGTTTGTCAAACTCGACTTTCAGACCGATCTTGAGCTGATTGCCCCGCTGTTCGACTGCCCCACCGACGACGTTGACACCATCGTGGCACGAATCTCAGACTATAAACGCACCCCCATTCGCAAAGAAACCGCATTCATCCTGTTTGACGAGGTTCAGCTCTGTGAACGGGCGCTCAACTCGCTTCGCTTTTTCTCGGGTTCGGGCTGGCGCATATGCGCGACCGGCAGTCAGCTCGGCGTCGCCACGCGCAAGCGCAAGCTGCCTTTTCCCAGCGGCGTCCGCCAAGAGACCATGCATCCCATGTCGTTCGAGGAGTTTCTCTGGGCGCTCGGCGAGGAGCAGATGGCCGATGCCGTTCGTACCCACGCCGACACGCTCGAGACCTACGCCGCACACCAAGCCGCGCTCAACCTGTTTCATCGATACCAAATCGTGGGCGGCATGCCCGCCGCCGTCAACGCATATCGCAAGACGCTTTCCATCGAAGACGCGCGCGTCGAGCAGCGCGAAATCGACGAGACCTACACCGCCGATATGACCGACCCCGAAAACGGGATCAGCGGCGTAGCAGCGCGCAAGGTCTGGCGCTCCATTCCATCCCAGCTGCTACGATCCTCAACCAAGAAATTCAAGTACTCCGAGGTCGAACGCGGAGGCCGACGCTCAAAGCTCATCGAGCCACTCGACTGGCTCGAGGGCGCCGGCATCATATCGGTCAACAACCTGACCGAAGGCATCGAACCTCCCCTCATCCCCTTCGACGACGAAGACGGGAGCTTCTTTAAGGTCTATCTTCTCGATACGGGCCTCATGTTCTACAAACTCGGTATCAACCCGCGGCTCTGGCTCGACCTCAAAGAGGATTCCGCCATTGCGCTGTCTTCCGACTTTCGAGGTGCCTTGGCGGAGAACTCGGTCATGCAGGCATTTTCGGGCAATGGTTTGCAGACGTATTACTGGATGCCACCGTCGTCTTGGAAGACGAACGGCGAGCTCGATTTTCTACTTCAGACCGACCGTATGGAGATCGTTCCCGTCGAGGTAAAATCCGCACGCAACGTGCGCGCGAGAACGCTCGGGTCGTTTATGGAAAAAGCCCGGTCGCCGTATGCCTACATATTGTCCGAGAACAATTTTGCCCGCAGCGAAACCGATGACGGACGCGAGCTGCGCCATCTCCCCTTGTACGCAGCGGGCTTTATCGGAGCAAACTGCCTCAAGGGCAGTCTGTAACCCCCGCGCGACCGCCCAGAAAGGAACCATCATATGCAGCACGTACTGTTTATTTGCCACGGGAATATCTGTCGCTCGACGATGGCTGAGTCGGTGTTTGCCGAGCTGGTGCGCCGTGCTGGGCGCGAGGCGGAGTTCGTCATTGATTCTGCCGCGACCTCGACCGAGGAGATTGGCAACCCTCCGCATCATGGCACCGTCGCCAAGCTGCGCGAGGTCGGGATTCCCGTCGTTGCGCACCGCGCGCGCCAGGTTCGTCGCGCGGAGTATGGTGACTGGGACCACATCGTCTATATGGATGCCGAGAACGCGCGCGGCCTGCGTCGCATCTTCGGCGACGATGCCGACGGCAAGATTACGCGCTTGCTCGATTGGACCGATCGCCCCGGCGACGTCGCCGACCCGTGGTACACCGGCAACTTCGACGCCACCTACCGCGACGTGCTCGCCGGCTGCACCGCTATGCTCGAGCAGCTGTAACCACACGGACGCGCGGGCTCACGAGCCATACCATCGGCATAAAACGAGCGTGGATTTTCTCCCGCTTACAAATTGAGCGTGGATAATCTCCCGCTTTGAGCGCGAAACGGCGCTCTAAACGGGAGAAAATCCACGCTCAATTACTCGTCGACGATCTCGGCGAGCCAAACGTTCAGCGTATCGACCTCGGGACAGCAGAACTTTGCCGTGCCGGGCTCGTTGCCGGGCACGGTGCCGCCGTAGCGCAGGATGTCGATATAGGGAAAGCCCACATGGCAGGCCATGGAGCACATCTTGCCGCGGTCGCGGTCGAAGTCAAAGACGTCGCCGGGCTTGTGCCCGTGATGGCAACGACACGTGCCCAGCTGATCAACGCAGCTAATGCGAATACGCGGGCGCTTGCCACGCGGCACGCCCAGCGGCTTGTTTTCGCTCGCGGGCTCGTCTGCGCTACTCATGGTCGATCACATCCAGGCAGGCCTCGATGGGCAGGCCGGCAGACTTGTCCTCCTGGTCGGCGTTGCGCTCGATAAGCTCTGCCACCACGCGCATGGCATCGGCCGTTGCGCGCTGCAGGCTCCAACCGGCCATCACGCGGCCGACGAGCACTGCCGAGAACGTATCGCCCGTGCCCGGGAAGTAAACCGGGATCAGGTCGAAGGGAATCGTGAAGTACTCCCCCGCCACGTGATCGTAACCGATGACGGCGTTCGTGCCGCCGACCACAGCGCTCGTAATGACCACCGACTTGGCGCCCAGCGTGCGCATGGCGTCCACAAGGACGCGGGCCTCGTCAGGCGTGATTTGCTCGGCGATGGGCGTGTCGGTGAGCAGGCAGGCCTCGGTGTAGTTGGGCACCGCATAGTCGGCGCACTCGAGCAAGTGCCTCATGAGGCCGATCGTGGACTCGGGAACACCGGCATAGAGTTTGCCGTTGTCGCCCATGATGGGATCGACGAACACCTTGGTGCCCTTTTGCGCGCGGCGGTGACAAAAGTCCGAGATGATACGCGTCTCTTCCTCGGTCACGATAAAGCCGGTCGAGATAGCGTCGAACTCAAAGCCGAGCTCTTCCCAGATGGCGAGGCTCTGGCGCACGTACTCCGTGGTGTCGTGGATGTAGAACTTAGGATAGTTGAGCGTATCGGACACAAGCGCCGTCGGCAGGTTGTGGATGCGGTAGCCCATATGCGACAGCACCGGCAGCATGGCGGAAAGCGCGACCTTGCCGTAGCCGCACATATCGTTGATCAGCAGCAGCTGAGTGTTCTTCATGAGAGTCCCCCTTTGGGTCGGGAGCGGCGCAAAGTCGCCACAGTGCGACTAAGTGTAGCGCAGGGACCGTTGCGAGCAGGCGCCAGGGCCGCGAAGAGCGCATTGTTGCGGAAAGGTTTCGGAAAATGATCCCTTTTCCTCCGTCCCCCACGGATCATTCCAACATGTAAACGTCGATGTTTTGGCAATGCCAGCGAGCGGGTCGCATTTGAGGCAAGGTGACGTGAAACGAAAGGGCGCTGACCTTCTGGTCGCGCCCTTGAAGTTGAACGTCAGATTGTCCAAATGCGGCCCGCGCAGCGTCGGCTGGTCCGCCGTTCGTTAGAACGGCGGGACCAATAGGTTTGGTAAAACCGCGCAACAACTACTTTGGTACCTTGACATTCCTGTATAGCACTCCTAGATTAGTTAGGCACAAAACAATCCCACTACCTAACTAAAGAAAGGAGCGATACGAATTCATGTGCGATGAACCCCTTAACCTTCGTCCGCACGAGCCCGGCGGCGACCCGTCGCAGCCGGCAGACGTGCCCGAAGCAGTTAACGGCGAAGACAAGCTCGCCAAGCGCATCCTGAGCGGCCTAGGCTTTTGCGGCCACTACATGCACTTTCACGGCGGTGGCGTGTCCGGCAAGGCGCCCATCGTCTGCCTGCTCGCCAAGCAGGAAAACGGCGAGATGTCGCAGCAGGAACTCGGCATGCACTTCGACCTCAAGCCGGGGTCGCTTTCCGAGATCCTGTCCAAGCTCGAGTGCGCCGGCATCATCGAGCGCAGCCGCAATCCAAAAGATCGCCGGCAGCTCACCATTCGCCTGACCGAGATCGGCTGGGAGAAGGCCCGCATCGACCAAGCCTCGCGCATCCGCTTTAGGGAACAGGCCTTTAGCGCGCTCACCCACGACGAGCGCGAACAGCTCGCCGAGATGCTCGAGAAAATCCGCGTAACCTGGGAGGAACTGGATGATTAAAACCCTTATGGGCAGCATCCGCGATTACATGAAGGTCACGATCGCCACGCCGCTGCTGGTGCTTGGCGAGGTAATCTGCCAGATGATGATCCCGTTTATCACCGCCGACATGATCGACGCCATCAAGGACGGCACCGCCGTTACCGAGATGCTGCCCACCGCCGGCCTTCTCGTACTCATCGCGCTGACGTCACTCGCCTTTGGCGCCGCCGCGGGCATCACCTGCAGCCATGCCAGCTGCGGCTTTGCCAAGAACCTGCGTCGCGACCTGTTCTACAAGATCCAGACGTTCAGCTTCGCCAACATCGACGAGTTCTCGAGTTCCTCGCTCGTCACGCGCCTCACCACCGACATCAACAACGTGCAGCAGGCCTTTATGATGCTCATCCGCATCGCCGTGCGCTCGCCGCTGGTGCTGGTCTTTGCCTTTACCATGGCATACGCCATGGGCGGCAGCGTCGCCATGGTCTACCTGGTCATCATTCCGCTGCTGGGCTTTGGCCTGTTCTTTATCATCTATAAGGTGCGCCCGATCTTTACCCGCGTGTTCCGCAAGTACGACGCGCTCAACGAATCGGTCGAGGAAAACGTCACCGGCATGCGCGTGGTCAAGAGCTACGTGCGCCAGGACTACGAGAAGGAGAAGTTCGCCACCGCCGCGCGCGATGTCCAGATGGACTTCACCCGCGCCGAGAAGTTGCTCGCCTTCAACAACCCCATGATGAACATCTGCGTCAACGGCGCGTTCGTCGTCATCATCTACCTGGGCTCCAAGCTCATCATCACGAGCCAGGGCACCCTGTTCGACGTGGGCCAGCTCTCCTCCATCTTTACCTACGGCTTCCAGATTCTGATGAGCCTAATGCAGCTGTCGATGATCTTTGTCATGGTGACCATGGCAGATGAGTCGGCGCACCGCATTACCGAGGTGCTGGCCGCCGAGCCCACGATCGCTAACCCGACCGAGCCCGTGCACGAGGTTGCCGACGGCTCCATCGACTTCGATCACGTGAGCTTTAAGTATTCCGAGCATGCCCGCCGCCAGGCGCTCGACGATATCGACCTGCATATTAAGAGCGGCGAGACCATCGGCATTATCGGTGGCACCGGCTCGGCCAAGTCGACGCTCGTGAACCTGATCGCCCGCCTGTACGATGTCACCGAGGGCACCGTGCGCGTCGGCGGCGTGGACGTGCGCGACTACGACCTGGACGCGCTGCGCCACCAGGTAGCCATGGTCCTGCAGAAAAACGTGCTGTTTAGCGGCACCATCGCCGAGAACCTGCGCTGGGGCGACCCGAACGCCACCGACGAGGAAGTCCGCGAGGCCGCACATCTGGCCTGCGCCGACGAGTTTGTCGACGGCTTCCCCAAGGGCTACGACACCTGGATCGAGCAGGGCGGCTCCAACGTTTCCGGCGGCCAGAAGCAGCGCCTGTGCATCGCGCGTGCCCTGCTGCGTCGCCCCAAGATCTTGATCCTGGACGACTCCACGAGCGCCGTCGACACCAAGACCGACGCCAAGATCCGCGAGGGCCTGGCGAGCTACCTGCCCAACACGACCAAGCTCATCATCGCCCAGCGCATCAGCTCCGTGCAGGACGCCGACCGCATCATCGTCATGGAGGGCGGCCGCATCAAGGACATCGGCAACCACGATGAGCTGCTCAAGACGAGCGAGATCTACCGCGAGACCTTTACCTCGCAAAATAAGATGAGTGCCGAAGGCGAGGACGCGGGCGAGACCGCCGCAGCCGACACCGAGGCATCCGCGCCGCAAGCTCAGACCCAGGAAGGAGGCGAGGCACATGAGTAAGGCAGCTACCGCCGAGCGCGCGCGCAACCGCAAGGGCGGCACCATGACGCGCCTGATCAAGATGCTCTTTGGCTTCTACCCCGTGCTTTTGCCCCTCGTCGTCGCCGGCGTTGTGCTCTGCGCCATCATCAACTCCATCGGCGCGACGTTTCTCCAGAGCGCGCTGCAGGTCATTAGCGAATCGTGGCAGTCGGGCGACTGGACGGCCGCGCAGCCCAAGATTCTGAAGCTCGTGACCACCCTCGGCTGCATCTACGCCGTGGGCGTCGCCTCCTCGCTCTTCTGGAACCGCGCCATGGCCGTCATCACGCAGGGCTCGCTCGAGAAGCTGCGCGAAAAGATGTTCAACCGCATGCAGGACCTGCCGATTCGCTACTTCGACACGCACCAGCGCGGCGACATCATGAGCCACTACACCAACGACATCGACACGCTGCGTCAGATGATCAGCCAGTCGCTGCCCAACCTGCTCATGACGATCATCGTCATCGTCACCGTGTTCTTCATCATGCTGTACTACAGCGCGTGGATGTGCCTGGTCATCATTGCCGGCGTCGCCTTTATGACCTTTATGACCAAGCTGCTCGGCTCCAACTCCGCGCGCTTCTTTATCGCGCAGCAGACCGAGCTCGGCGTGGTCGAGGGCCATATCGAGGAAGTCATGAACGGCCAGAAAGTCGTCAAGGCGTTCTGTCACGAGTCCGCCGCCGAGGCCGATTTTGACGAGCGCAACGAGAAGCTCTTCGAGGTCTCGCAGAAGGCCAACATGTACGCCAACATCCTCATGCCGATCCTCGGGAACCTGGGCGACTTGCTCTACGTGCTGGTCGCGCTGACCGGCGGCATCTTCCTGGCGCTGGGCGTGCCCAACCTGAGCCTCTCGGGCATGACGCTCTCCATCGCCGTCGTGGTGCCGTTCCTCAACATGACCAAGCAGTTCTGCGGCCAGATCGGCCAGATCTCGCAGCAGATCAACGCCGTGGTCATGGGCCTTGCCGGCGCCGAGCGTATCTTTGAGCTACTCGACGAGGAGCCCGAGGCCGACGAGGGCTACGTGACGCTTGTCAACGCACAGGTGAATCCCGACACCTGGCAGCTCGAGGAGGCCGACCACCGCACCGGCATGTGGGCCTGGAAGCACCCGCACCGCGCGACCGGCGAGATCGAGTACGTGCCGCTGCGTGGTGACCTGGTCATGGATAACGTGGACTTTGGCTACACGCCCGACCACGAGGTGCTGCACGGCGTGTCTGTGTACGCCAAGCCGGGCCAGAAGGTCGCGTTTGTCGGTGCCACCGGTGCCGGTAAGACGACCATCACCAACCTCATCAACCGCTTCTACGACATTGCCGACGGCAAGATCCGCTACGACGGCATCAACGTCAACAAGATTCGCAAGTCCGACCTGCGTCGCTCGCTGGGCGTGGTGCTGCAGGACGTGAACCTGTTCACCGGCACCGTGATGGACAACATCCGCTACGGCAACCTGGACGCCACCGACGAGGAGTGCATCAAGGCGGCCAAGCTCGCGGGAGCGGACGACTTTATCACCCGCCTGCCCGACGGCTACGACACCATGCTCACCGGCAACGGCGCGCAGCTGTCGCAGGGCCAGCGCCAGCTGATCTCGATCGCGCGCGCCGCCGTCGCCGATCCGCCGGCGATGATTCTGGACGAGGCCACGAGCTCCATCGACTCCCGCACCGAGGCAATCGTGCAGGCGGGCATGGACAAGCTCATGGAGGGCCGCACGACGTTTGTCATCGCACACCGCCTCTCCACCGTGCGCAACTCCGACGCGATCATCTGCCTGGACCACGGCCGCATCATCGAGCGCGGCAACCACGACGAGCTGATCGCCAAGCGCGGATACTATTATCAGCTCTATACCGGAGCGTTTGAGCTGGAGTAGGACCGGTTACTGACGGAGGGCGCCCCGGGGGCGGCGGGGTAATTCCTCCGTGCTCAAACATTCTCGCTTCGCTGCGAAACTGCGCGCGGAGGAAATACCCCGCCCGCCCCCGGGGCGCCCTCCTGCGCGCGATCAGCCCGTCATTTAAAACGGAATAAAAGTTTGCGAGGCCCTGGCCGTTTGGCCAGGGCCTCGTTTTGTGTAACAAAGGGACTGTCCCTTTGTCACACAAATTAGCTACTTGAGGAGTTGGGCCATGGCGTTGACGAATTTTTGCACTTGTAAGGTGGGCTCGAGCGGGTAGTGCAGATAGACCGGCACCTCGCGGCCGCATAGGAACGGCACGCCTACAAAGGCCGGGTGCACACCCGACCACGCGCCGCAGGTGAGCACCGCGTCGCCTTTCTCCTCGGCCTCGTTAAAGAGGGCGAAGTCGAAGCTATCGACGTCGATGACATCCACGCCGCCGTCGGCCAAAAGGTCGATGCGCAGACTGTCCATGGCGTCGTTGCCGTGGCGTAGCACGCGCAGGCGCATGCCCTCCAGATCGGCAACTGTAATACGGCTCTTGCGCGCAAGCGGGCTCGTACGCGGCACATCGATATAAAACGGCACGTTGACGATGAGAAGCTTTTGGCATGCATCGCCCCAGCGCGGGGTCGAAAAGCTCGACTGCACCACATCGACCTCACGGCCCAAGCTGCGCATGACGGTCTCGCGTTCGTCGTAGAGGTCGCTCACCGGCACGATCTCAAAACGCAGCGATGGCTCCAGCTCGTGCACGCCCGTCCACATCGAAAGCGCCTGGCGGCCCGGGCACATCATCGACACGCCCAGGCGCACCGCGCCGCCATCGCCCGCCGCGCGTCGGGCGCGGCGCAGGGCATCCTCGGACTGACGCATGATCGAGCGCGCGTCGTCGATCAACAGCGCGCCCGCCGGCGTCACCTTTACGCCCGAATGCGAGCGCTCGAACAGCGTGATGCCAAACTCGGCCTCGAATCCCGACACCTGTTTGACGAGCGCCGGGGTCGACACGCGCAATTTTGCCGCGGCGCGCGAGAAGCTTCCCAGCTCCGCGGCGGCCGAAATAGCCTCAAGTCGTCGATCGTACACGTCATCTCTCCGTTTTCGCACGTACGGCCACGCGGTGCCGCAGGGGGTTGTTTTCGCAGGTCACATGCTCAATCGAATACAAATCGCATCATGCGGTGTAAACCTACGGTTAACGCCATTCTAACAAATATGCAATTCACCTGCGCAAACGCAAAGCATACGATAACCAGCGAAAACCACGTGGGTCGGTTAATGGGAGCGACTCACTGGGAGGCACAAGAAGGGAAGTTCCTATGAGCAATTGGCTTAAGCTCGAGGGCGATGTCTGCACCGTGACTGGCGCACTCGGCGGTATGGGCGCCGAGATCTGCCGCGAGTTCGCCCGCAATGGCGCCAACGTCGTCATGCTCGACCTGGACGAGGAGAAGGTCAAGGCCGCTGCCGCCGATCTCGCTGCCGAGTTTGGCATCCACGCCGAGGGCTACAAGATGAACGCCACCGACGAGGCCGAGGTCCAAGCCGCCGTCGATGCCACCATCGCCAACTTCGGCCGCGTCGACGTCCTCGTCAACACCGCCGGCATCCTGCGCTTCGCCGCTATGGAGGACCTGCCGCTGAGCGACTGGGAGCAGGTGCTCAACGTCAACCTCACCGGCTACTTCATCACCTCGCAGCGCTTTGGTCGCGAGATGATCAAGGCCGGCCAGGGCCGTCTGGTGCACATCTCCACCGTCGCCAGCCACTCCCCCGAGACGTTCTCGGGCGTGTACAGCTCCACCAAGGCCGGCGTCAACATGATGTCCAAGATGCTCGCCGCCGAGTGGGGCCCGTACGGCGTGCGCTCCAACTGCGTCGAGCCCTGCTTCGTCAAGACCCCCATGTCGGCCAACTTCTATGCCGACCCCGAGGTCGAGAAGAGCCGCAGCCGCCTGATCGCCACGCGCCGCATCGGCGAGGTCAGCGATATCGCCAACGCCGTCATGTTCCTGGCGTCCAAGCGCTCGGACTTTACCACCGGCGACGCCATCAAGGTCGACGGCGGCTTCTCCAACATGATGGGCGACCTCACCGCCAAGCCCGGCGGCCGTCGTGCATACGCCGACAACTACCTTAAGAACAAGGGTGTCGAGCTCTGGTCCGATGAGTCCGGCGTCGCCAAGCCGACCGACCAGTAAACCAGCCCAGTAAAGAAGGGCGCAGGGCAAACCCTTCCCCTCTCCGCATCGATTAGAAAGAGTCCAATGGCTTCCACCAACTCCAACAAGGGTCGCGCCGTCGTGCTTTCCGCCGCGTGCGTCACCATGTTCTTCATCAGCTCCATCGCGCTGTATTCCGTCGTGAGCAAAAACCTGCTCGCCGTTTACCCCGAGTGGTCCAGCGCCCTTACCTGGGCCTTCCCCGTCTTCCAGACCATCATGGCCGTGACGGGCATCTTCGCCGGCCGCATCTCCGATAAGATCGGCCCCCGCAACGTCGTGATCGCCGCCGCCGTGTGCTACGGCGTGGGCTGGTTCATGTCCGGCACCGTCACCGAGCCGTGGCAGTTCTACCTGTGGTTCTCGCTCGTCGCCGCCGTCGGCAACGGCCTGGGCTACAACCCGGCGCTCACCACGGGTCAGAAGTGGTTCATCGACAAGAAGGGTCTCGCCTCCGGCATCACCCTGGCCGCTTCGACCGCCGGCCCCGCTGTGCTGTCCCCGGTGCTCGCCTCGCTGCTCATCCCGAGCCTGGGCATCTTTGGCGCCCTTAAGGCACTCGGCGTCATCTTCTTTGTGACGATCGCCGCCTCCGCCCTGTTCCTGAAGGCCCCCGAGGCCGGTTGGCTGCCCGAGGGCTTCGAGGCCCCCAAGGGCGGTGCACATGCCGGCACCTTCGGCGACCTCACCCCGGGCGAGATGGTCAAGACCCCGCGCTTCTGGGTCCTCATCGTCACCTTCGCCTTTGCCGCCACCGCGGGCACTCTGCTCGTGGGCAAGGTTGCCTCCATCGCCGCCGTCCAGCTCTTCGCCGACCCCACGAGCGCCGCGGCCGTCGCCCTCGGCGGTGTGGTGGTCTCCGTCAACACCTGCGCCAACCTGGTTGGCCGCCTGTCCTTTGGTCAGATCATCGACAAGCTCGGCGCCTACAAGTCACTGCTCATCAGCCTTGTCGTCACCATCGTCGCGCTCGTCATCATGTCGATGAGCTTTACGCAGGCCATGTTCTTTGTGGCGCTCGCCCTGCTCGGCTTTAGCTTTGGCGCCCTGCTCGTCATCTACCCGCCGCTCACCGGTGGCGCCTTTGGCACCAGCAACATCGGCGTCAACTACGGCATCATGTTTTTGGGCTACGCCGCTTCTACCTGGATCAGTCAGCCCATCACCGCCGTGCTGTATCACGCCGAGGCCGGCAGCGCCGCCTACCAGCAGTCCTTCTACGGCGCCATCGTGATCGCCGCCATCGCCGTCGTGCTCACCGTCTACATGATGGTCTCCGACAGCAAGAAGAAGTCCGCCTAGTTTTACCGATGCGACAAAGGGACTGCCCCCTTGCCGCATTCCACCGCCACCAGTATTAAGGAGTCGAAATGTCTGAGCTCAACCCCGTCCGCATTGCCGTTATCGGCGCCGGCGCCATGGGCCGCAACCACATCCGCTTTGTCACCGAGGAGCCCGAGGCCGAGCTCGTCGCCATCGCCGACGCCTTTGAGGGCGCCCGCGCCACGGCCGAGGCCGCCGGCGTGCCTTTTTACACCGATCCCGCCCAGATGATGGACGAGGTCAAGCCCGAGGCCGTCATCATCGCCACCCCCAACGACCTGCACCTGGGCGTTGCCCGCGAGGCCGTGAAGCGCAATATTGTGCCGCTGGTCGAGAAGCCGATCTCCAACGACCTCGAGGATGCCCAGGCCTTTGCCGCCGAGGCCGAGACCGCCGGCGTGCCCGTGCTCGTGGGTCAGCACCGTCGCCACAACCCCTTCGTCAACAAGGCCAAGGAGATCATCGAGTCCGGCGAGCTGGGCAAGCTCACCGTGTCGAGCTTCCACTACATGATCTATAAGAACGACGAGTACTTCGACGTCGAGTGGCGCCGCAAGAAGGGTGCCGGCCCGATCCTGGTCAACCTGGTGCACGACGTCGACCTGCTCCGTTACCTGCTGGGCGAGCCCGTTGCCGTCCAGGGCATGCAGTCCAGCGCCGCCCGCGGTTTTGAGACCGAGGACTCCGCCGTGGTCAACGTCCGTTTTGCCGATGGCGCGCTTGCGAGCATGACTATCTCCGACGCCACCGCCAGCCCCTGGAACTGGGAGGCCACCGCTCGCGAGGACCCGCAGTACCGTCCCTTCGACGCCGACGCCTACTTTATCGGCGGAACTAAGGGCGCCCTTTCGCTGCCCCGCCTGCACCAGTTCTCCTACGACGGCGCCTCCAACTGGCACAAGCCGCTGCAGATGGAGATCCCGGCCGTCGACCCGGCGCTGCCGCACAAGATGCAGCTCAAGCACTTTGTGAAGGTTGTCCGCCGCGAGGTCGAGCCCGTCGTGACCCCCGCCGACAACGTTAAGACGCTCACGCTTCTCAACGCCATCAAGGAGGCCGCCGAGACCGGCAACCTCGTCGAGCTGTAAAGATTTAGGGCGGATCGCGGCAAACCCCACGCCGAACCCCTCGACCCGCCACAAATAAGCCCCTCTTCTTCGCCCCGCGAGCAGCCTCCTGTCCGCGGGGCTTTTTAGCTACTTTACTGCCACATCTGCCCGATGATTTTTCTGGGACACCGGCTATCTTGCGCCCCAACTTAATCCGTTCGCCACGAAATGGGCCCATCTACTACGTTTAACCGGTCACCCCCGACCACACCGAAAATCGCAAAAACAAAACCGACGCTCCTATAAGTTGTCAATAGGCAGTTTGCGGGAGCGCTCCCTCCAATTCGCACAGGAGCTCGTAATACCTCCTCTCCAGTTTCGTCGACCGCCGTCTCCCATGTTCCAGGTGACCGAGTGAGG
>DBGEDL010000034.1:0-12592 GCA_048375035.1 Collinsella sp. | reverse complement strand
CGACGCCGTCCCGTACGCGGCCTAGCGGGCGGCGGGATCAACCGAAGGGGAAGCGGGGGCGCCGGGCGCCCGGATGCGTCATGCCGAAATGGCGCGAAGCACGCGGTTGACAAAACTATAGAGACACGTCCCAAATTAGCTACTCGATGACAGCAAAGGGAGAAATAATGCTCGAGAGTAGCAAATCGATGCCTTCGGTTGATGCTTGGCTGCGCGAGGCTAAGGCCGATGCTTCGGCATCCGGGTGCGGCATGTATCTGACACATAACGGCGTGGTGCGCGCGACGCCTAAGTCCGAGGTACGCGGGGTCGAGACCGACGGCGTGGCGCCCGGACATAAGGTGGGCGGTATGGTGTTCGGCTTCGATGCCGCGAAAGTTCAATCGGCTATCGAGGCAACGCGTGCGATGTCGGGCATCGGCTATGTGCGCGTGTGGCTGGCAAGCGGCGAGCTTTCCGTGGGTGACGACATCATGCTCGTGCTCATTGGCGGAGACATTCGCCCGCACGTGGTTGATGCGCTGCAGGCGCTTGTCGGCACCATCAAGAACGAATGCGTGAGCGAGGTCGAGCGCGAGGCATAGGCTTCGCGTCGATAGAAGGATCGTTTATAAAAATGCCCACCGGTACGTGTGATACCGGCGGGCATTTTGCGTTTTGGGCGCGGTGAGCGCTACACGCGCGTCGCATCCTTGGGGCTCATGGTCATGCTCTGGAAGCGGTTTTCCATGTATTCGTTATCGAAGTGCTCTCCGTAGAACTGTGCGACGGGAATGTCCGGCTCCGTGCCGTTAACGCGCTGGTACCAGTAGTCGAGCGACTGCAGCGTCATGACGCCGTCGACCAGCATGATAACGGTAAAGATGACGGTGGCCGAGTAGCGGCTCTTCCAGGGGATCTTGTTGATAAGCTTAAGCAGCCTCGGCAGCAGCAGCTTGATCCAGATGAGGCCGCCCAGGCCCCACAGGCAGGCGAAGCCCGTGCAGGTGCGTCCGCCCGTGAGGACCACGAGCGGATCGGGCAAACCGAACAGCGTTATGTGCGAGTAGCTCCACGAGACCACGCCAAACGCGGTCTGCATAAACCAGCCCACGAACACCTCAAAGCTGGCGCCGAGTAGGGCGCTCACCAGGAAAATGATGATGGGGTTCTTTTTGTAGAAGCGGTTAAGCACCATGGTCATGAGCACGGCGCCAAATCCGTAGATGGGGCTGAAGGGGCCAAACAGCATGCCGGCGCGGTTCTGATAGACGCCCGGGTCGTTGACCGTCATGTGCCAGATGTCCTCGGCGATCAGGCCGAGTATGCAGCAGACAAAGAACACCCAGAACAGGTTGAAGTAGTTGAGCTTGATGTAGCCCTCGCCGGTTTCATCGCGGCCGAGCATGCCCTCTGCCGCGGCGTCGCGGTCGAGCATCTCCTGCAGGCGGCGCTGCAGTTCGCGCTCCTGGCGCAGCGTGGGGTCGACGGTTGCCGAAAGTGCAACGAGGATGCCGAGCTGGATCGCGGGACGCAGCAGGAAGGGCCCGATGCCCTGGAGCATCACGTCGACCAAAAGCTCGACGACGGTGAATGCAATAAGGATGTAGGACAGGCGGGCGGCGTTGCGGCGCTGGTTTTTGATAAGGTCCAGGCCAAAGATGATTAGGATGACGGCACTTGCCGCAGAGAGCATGATGCCGGCGACGATAAGGCCGACTGCGACGAGCGTGTTGTCGCCGAGCTTTTCGGTGGCGTTGCCGTTAACAAGTGCCGTGATGACCTGCCACATAAAGGCAGCGACCGACGGGAGCGTGCCCACGCCGGAAAGGATGCACAGGACGGCGTACACCTTAATGATGAGGGGGATCTTCTTGACCTCCGTGGCGCTGGGGACGCTGGGGTCGAGTTCGTTTCGATCCATACAGAACCTTTCTCGCTTTGTTGTAGGTTATAAGGATACGCCGCCGACCTGCCAAAAGACAGGACGAACGTCCCAATTGCAACTTTGTAATCCCCAACGGTGGACGCGGCGGCCATCTGGGGGCGCGGGCGCTTGCACTGGACAGACCGATAAAATGTTTGGCAACAAAACTGATTATTAGCTCGGTGGGCTTTTAAAAAGCGCTGCTCATGCGCCGGGGAGCGCGTCGCGCCGTGCGTATAATAAGGCAGGTAACGCCAAATAACGAGGCTCTGAGGGGATGCCATGTCTCAAGAAACCATCCACGCGGCCGAGCGCGCCGCGGGACAGGTGAAGACCATGTCGACGTATGATCCGGACTCCGACCAGCTGCATGAGGAATGCGGCATTTTTGGTGTGTGGGCACCCGATCGCGATGTGGCTCGACTGACGTACTTTGGTCTGCGCGCGCTGCAGCATCGCGGTCAGGAATCGGCGGGAATCGCCGTGGGTGATGGCGGCACGGTTATGGTTCGCAAAGACCTGGGACTGCTCGATCGCGTGTTCTCCAACGCCGACCTGTCGACGCTCTCCGGCCAGCTGGCCGTGGGCCACGTGCGCTATGGCACCGCCGGCGCCAAGAGCTGGGAAGCCTCTCAGCCGCATCTTTCTACCATCAACAGCGTCATCATCGCGCTTGCTCACAACGGCACTCTGGTCAACACCGACGAGCTGCGCCGCCAGCTGATCGAGCTGGGCGTGCCGTTCCTCTCCAATTCGGATTCCGAGGTCGCGACCAAGCTTATCGGCTACTTTACCCAGCGTACGGGCCACCTGCGCGAGGGCATTCGCAAGACCATGGAGCTCGTGCGCGGCGGCTACGCCATGACGCTCATCAACGAGCAGGCGCTCTACGCATTCCGCGATCCGCACGGCATTCGCCCGCTGGTGCTGGGCAAGCTCGTGGACGAGGGTCTGGACCAGGCCGATGCCGCGTCCGTTTCGCAGCTGCCGTCGCAGGATGGCGCCGCGACGGTCGACTCCGCCGTCCATGTCACGCGCGCCGGCGGCTGGGTCGTTGCTTCCGAGACCTGCGCTCTCGACATTGTGGGCGCCGAGTATGTCCGTGATGTCCGTCCCGGCGAGATCTTGCGCATCAGCGCCGAGGGCCTGGTATCCGAGCAGGGCGTGCCCGCAGCCGAAGAGCCCGCTAACTGCATCTTTGAGCAGGTCTACTTTGCCCGCCCCGACTCCATCATGAACGGCAAGAGCGTCTACGCTTGCCGCTACGACATGGGTCGCCAGCTGGCACACGAGGAGCCCGTCGAGGCCGACCTGGTCATTGGCGTGCCCGACTCCGGCCTGCCGCCCGCGGAGGGCTATTCGCACGAGAGCGGCATTCCCTTTGGCGAGGGCCTCATCAAGAACCGTTACGTGGGCCGCACGTTTATCGAGCCTACGCAGGAGCTGCGCGCCATGGGCGTGCGCATGAAGCTCAACCCGCTGCGCGACAACATCGAGGGCAAGCGCCTGGTCGTCATCGACGACTCCATCGTGCGTGGCACCACCATGGTGCAGCTCGTCAAGATGCTGCGCAACGCCGGTGCCAAGGAGATTCACATCCGCATCAACTCGCCCGAGGTCATCTGGCCGTGCTTCTACGGCATCGATACCGACGTGCAGTCGCAGCTCATCAGCGCCAACAAGACGGTCGATGAGATTTGCGAGTACATCGGCGCCGATTCGCTGGCCTTCCTTTCGGTCGAGGGCCTGCTGAAGGTCATGCCCAAGGGCGGCTACTGCGACGCGTGCTTTACCGGCCGCTACCCCGTGGCGATTCCCGAGAGCTTTGGCCGCGACAAGTTTATGGAGGGCTTTAAGCCCCGTAACCTGGACAAGCCGCTGCACTTTGACGACGACGCCGTGGTCGAGAAATATGTCGATCGCAGCTGGGAAGAGGAGCACGGCGAGGCCTAAAACCTGCCATTTAGGGACAGGTTTATTTTGGTAGGTTTTACCTGCTGTTTTGTTGATATGACGGCGCGTGTTGTTATGACGCGCGCCGAATCAAACGCAACTATGAGCACCGTTTGGCGCCTGGGCGGCGGACGGTAATGGGAGAGGAAGGCTCAGATGAGCGACAGCAAGCATGTGACGTATGAGGATGCCGGCGTCGATACCGCCGAGGGCGGCCGCGCCGTCGACGCTATTAAGCAAATGGTTAAGGACACCAACCGCCCCGAGGTCATCGGCGGTATCGGTGGCTTCGGTGGCCTGTTCTCGGCCGCCGCGCTTAAGGATATGGAAGACCCGATTCTGATTAGCGGTACCGACGGCGTGGGCACCAAGCTCGTGCTCGCCCAGATCATGGACCGTCACGAGACGGTGGGCCAGGACCTGGTCGCTATGTGCGTCAACGACATTCTGGCTTCGGGCGCCGAGCCGCTGTTCTTCCTGGACTACGTTGCCATCGGTCACATCGAGGCCGAGCACATGGCAAAGATCATCAAGGGTGTGGCCGACGGCTGCAAGCTCGCGGGCTGCGCGCTCGTGGGCGGCGAGATGGCCGAGCACCCGGGCGTTATGGCTCCTGCCGACTACGACCTTGCCGGATTTACCGTGGGCGTCGTCGACCGTCCCAAGATGCTCGCCCCCGCAAACGTCCGCCCCGGCGACGTGATCCTGGGCCTGCCTTCCACTGGCGTGCACTCCAACGGCTACTCGCTCGTGCGCAAGGTCATCGGCGTCGACGGCATTAAGCCGGGCACGCCCGAGGCCGCCGCTAAGGCCGAGGAGCTGAGCCGCCCGCTCGAGGAGCTCGGCGGTGCATCGCTGGCAGACGCCCTGCTGGCTCCCACGCGCATCTACGTCAAGCCGATTCTGGAGCTGCTGCGCGGCGGCGCCAACGTGCACGCCATCGCCCACATCACCGGTGGCGGCATCACCGAGAACCTCAACCGCGCGCTTGCCGACGACGTCGACGCCGTGGTCACCCGCAACGGTGCCGAGATGGGCTGGGACGTTCCGCCCGTCATCACCTATGTGTCGCGCCAGGCCGAGCTTGCGCCCAACGAGGCGTGCAAGACCTTCAACATGGGCGTTGGCCTGTGTCTGATCGTCGCTCCCGAGGACGAGGCCGCGGTAACCGAGGCTCTGGTCGCGCTGGGCGAGAAGCCGTTCCGCGTGGGCGAGTGCGCCGAGGGCTCCGGTAAGGTTGTGTACTCCGATGAGCGCTAACGAGCAGATGGCTGCTGCCGAGGTTCTGGCCTGGGACCCGTATACCCGACCGACCGGTACCGATACGACTGAGCCGCTCAAGATCGGTGTGCTCATCAGCGGTTCGGGTACCAACCTGCAGGCGCTGATCGATCTGATCGCCGCCGGCAAGCTCAACGCTTCGATTGAGCTCGTGGTGTCGAGCCGTCCTTCGGCTAAGGGTTTGCAGCGCGCTGAGCGCGCGGGCATCCAGACGCTCACGCTGTCCAAGGATGTCTATGCCGACCCCATCGCCGCTGACGAGATCATCGCGCACGAGCTTCTCGAGCGCGGCTGCGAGTATGTGGTCATGGCCGGCTACATGCGCATGGTGCACACGCCGCTGCTGGCGGCGTTTCCCAACCGCGTGGTCAACTTGCATCCGGCGCTGCTGCCGAGCTTTACCGGTGCGCATGCGATTGACGACGCCTTTGCGCGCGGCGTCAAGGTAACTGGCGTGACCGTGCATTTTGCCAACGAGATCTACGACAACGGTCCCATCATCGCCCAGCGTGCGCTGGCCGTTGAGGAGGGCTGGGATGTCGATGCGCTCGAGGAACACATCCACGCGATTGAGCACGTGCTGTATCCCGAGGTCGTGCAAATGCTCGCCGACGGCCGCGTCCACGTGTTGGAGAGCGGCAAGGTTGCAATTGATGCGCCTCGCGGCTAGCGGCGCACAGTACAATTTAGCCGAGTAGTCAGGGTGGTCATTGGCGCCAAGGCGCGCGTGGCCACCTTTTGTTTTGGGTGGTCATCGGGGACGTTCCTGAATTACTAGGTGAGAGAGGTGAGCGCATGGCGGATAACGAAGCGCTGTTTACGCCTGAGCTGGTGTTTTTTGATTGGGAGTGTGCGACGCCGGGTGAGGTGTTTGCGCAACTCGAGAGTGAGCTTGCTCCGCGCGGCTACATTGCCGACGGTTGGCTCGACGCCGTTCGCACGCGCGAGGATGCCTATCCCACGGGTCTTGCCATGCCGGCGGCAAACATTGCCATTCCGCATACCGATCCGGGGTTTGTGGCCAAGCCCTATATCGCGGTGGTGAAGCCCGCCGCGCCCGTGACATTTAACGCTATGGCTGGCATGGGCGCTCCGGTGCCGGCGCAGATCGTCATCAATCTGGGCATCGCCGAGCCGGGCGGTCAGGTCGAGGCCCTGCAGGCGCTCATGAACATCTTTATGGACGCCGATGCCGCAGCCGACGTGCTCGGCCAGACCACGCCGCAGGGCATGGTCGACGCCATCCGCCGCCACTTCTAAGGTGGGGCTAAGCCGGCACCTAGGGACGTTCCTTATGTGCCGGCACTTGGGGACTGTCCCTAACTGCCGGCTGCCAGAGCTGTCCCCTTTGCACCAAAATGGTGCAGATTAACCTGTCCCCAATGCACCAAGCGTGCCGCGGGGGCTGCGTTGTGACACAATGGCGTTTGTTCGATTCGTTATGCGAAAGGCCAAACATGGCAAATAAGAAAAAGAACCCCGCACCCGAGCCGACGCCCGAGCAGCAGGCTCGCGCCGCCTCCAGCTCTCGCAAGAAGCAGCGCAAGACCCGCGTGTCCAAGACTGTCAAGATCGTTCTGGTGGTCATCGGTGTGCTGGCGATGCTGCTTTCCGTCTCGGCGATGGCGTGCTCCGGCCTTATGTCGCAGGCCGAGGACACCTCGGGCTACAAGCTGACCGGCGGTGTTGCTGCTACTATCAACGGCACCAACCTCACCGAGGACACCGTGACCAAGCAGATCATGAACATGCGCACGTCCTACGGCTACACCAAGGACAAGGACTGGGCGCAGTATCTGGTCGACAACGACCTCACGCCCAAGAAGTATCGCAAGCAACTCATCGACTCCTACACGCAGCAGATTCTGCTTCAACAGGCACAGAAAGAGAACGGCGTGACGGTGTCGGACGAGGAGGTCGAGAAGGCTTGGAAGGACGCGTGCAAGAGCGCGGGCGGTGCCAAGGCCTTTAAGAAGACCCTCAAGACCTACGGCTATACCGAAGACACCTACAAGGATTCGCTCAAGGAGAGTCTGGCGCAGCAGAAACTCAAGGATGCCGTCGCGCCCACGAGCAAGCCCAAGGACAGCGAGATTGTCGATTACATCAACGAAAACCTGTCCAGCTACAACGACGCCCGCCGCTCGTCGAACATCCTGATCAAGGTTGATTCCGACGCTTCCGACGAGGACAAGGCTGCCGCCAAGGCCAAGGCGCAGGAGTGCCTGGACAAGATCAACTCCGGTGAGCTGAGCTTTGAGGACGCCGTTGAACAGTACTCCGAGGACACCGGTTCCAAGGAGAAGAAGGGCGATGTGGGCTGGGATAAGCTCACCACCTTTGTCGACAGCTACCAGACGGCGCTCGAGGGGCTCAACAAGGGCGATGTGAGCGAAGTCGTCGAGTCGACCTATGGTTACCACATCATCAAGTGCACCGACTACTTCCATGTCGATAATCAGGTTGATGACATCAACCAGGTGCCCAAGGCCATCAAAAAGTACGTCTCCAACGTGGTGAAGACGCAAGCGGCCAGCACCGCGTACAGCGAGTGGCTGGAGCAGTACAAGAAGGATGCCGACATCACCGTCAACCCCATGCCCAAAGACGTGCCATACAACGTCAGTCTGAAGGGCGTCACCAAGAGTTCGACCGACGATTCGTCGACGGCTGAGTAATCATGGGGCGGTGCTCGCGCGAGTGCCGCCCACGCTATTAGAGAGGATTTGCAGATGACCAACGAAGAGCTGCAGAAGGAAATGATCGCGGCCATGAAGGCCAAGGACAAGGTTCGCCTGTCCATCATTCGCCAGGTTAAGGCCGAGGTGAAGAATATCGAGGTCAACGAGCGCCGCGATGTGACCGAGGAAGACGTCAACAGCATGATCAAGCGTCTGATCAAGCAGACGAGCGAGACGCTGGAGATGTCCATCAAGGCCGGCACCGACCAAGAGCGTACCGACAACCTGACCGAGCAGGTCAAGATTCTGGAGAGCCTGCTGCCCGCGCAGGTTTCGGGCGAGGAGCTCGAGGCTCTGATTGAGCAGGTCATCGCCGAGCTGGGCGCCACGTCCAAGAAGCAGATGGGCCAGGTTATGGGTGCACTCGGCAAGGCCACTGGCGGCAACTTCGATAAGCCGGCCGCGGCAAAGATCGTCGGAGCAAAGCTGTCTTAAGGGCTGACCGACACATAGCCGATGCTGAGGGGCGTGACCATTGCGGTCGCGCCCTTTTTTGTCGGCCGATGAAGGGCGCCTCCCCTGGCTGGTCATTGGGCGCTCATTGGGGACAGGCTTAAATGAGTGCCCAATGAGCAGGTACTCATTTAAGCCTGTCCCCAATGAGTGGGTGGAAGGTTGCGGGTTCTTTACGGGAATGTAGTGTGGGCTGCGGAAACGTGGTTCTTTCCGTACAATAGTTCAACTCGTGTAAACGCAGGGAAGGGACATTCATGGCAGACATGATCGAGATCAAGCATCTCAACAAGTACTTTGGCGACCTGCATGTGCTCAAAGACATCAATCTCACCGTTAAGCGCGGCGAGAAGCTCGTAATGATCGGGCCGTCCGGTTCGGGCAAGTCGACGCTCATCCGCTGCGTGGATTACCTAGAAGAGCCTACGTCGGGCGAGGTCATCATCGACGGCACGCCGCTTACCAAGAAGAACCACCTGGAGATGGCTCGCAAGTATAGTTCCATGGTGTTTCAGCAGTTCAACCTGTATCCCAACATGACGGTGCTCGGCAACCTGACGCTCGCGCCCATCAAGCTGCAAAAGAAGAGCAAGGAGGAGGCGACCGAGATCGCCATCGCCGCGCTCAAGCGCGTTGGCATGGCGCATAAGGCCGGCGAGTATCCGCAGAATCTCTCGGGCGGTCAGCAGCAGCGCATCGCCATCGCCCGTGCCCTGTGCACCAAGCAGCCCATCATCCTGTTTGACGAACCGACCTCGGCGCTCGACCCCGAGATGGTCCAGGAGGTTCTGGACGTTATGATTGAGCTCGCGCAGGAGGACATCACCATGATCTGCGTGACGCACGAGATGGGCTTTGCGCGCCAGGTGGCCGACCGCGTCATCTTTATGGAGGACGGCCGTATTCTGGAGGAGGGCACGCCCGAGCACTTCTTCGATAACCCCGAGAACCCGCGCTGCCGCGAGTTCCTGTCCAAGATTCTGCACTAGGCGCGGTGATGGACATGACGGATATGACGAGGGCGGCCGTGTCGCGCCGTCACTTTTTGCAGCTGGCGGGCGCCGGTATGCTTACGCTGACGGGGGCCGCGCTTACCGGTTGCGGCAACTCCGCCAGCGGCGAGGGCTCCGACAAGGGGTCCAAGCTTGCGGCCATTAAGTCGCGTGGCCATCTGAATGCCGGCGTTAAGAAGGACGTTCCCGGTTACGGCTATTACGACACCGCTAAGGGTCGCTTTGAGGGTATGGAAGTCGATTTGTGCTACCAGATTGCCGCTGCCGTCTTTGGTGTGAGCTACAAGGATGCCCGCGCCCAGGAGCTTGTCGAGTTTACCGACGTAACGCCCAAGACGCGCGGCCCGCTGATCGATAACGGCCAGCTTGACGTGGTCGCGGCGACCTACACCATCACCGACGAGCGCAAGAAGAGCTGGGATTTCTCGACGCCGTACCGCACCGACTACGTGGGACTCATGGTCAAGAAGCGTTCGGGCTTTACCTCGATTGAGGACCTGGACGGCAAGGTCATTGGTGTGAGCCAGGGTGCTACCACGCAGGGCCTGATCGAGCAGATGATCAAGGACAACGGCTTTAGCTGCGAGCCCGAGTTTAGGGCCTTTAGCGGTTACCCCATCATCAAGAGTTCGCTCGACGCCGGCAATATCGACGTCTTTGCCATGGACCGCTCCACGCTGGCCGGTTACATGAACGAGACCGTTGAGTTGCTGCAGCCCGAGGTCAAGTTTGGCGAGCAGGGCTACGGCGTGGCGACCAAGAAGGGCTGCGACCTTTCGGCCGTGGTCGATCAGGTGATTTGCGATCGCCTGGCCGACGGCTGGCTCGACCAAGAGGTCAAGACCTGGGGTCTTGTATAGGCGCATCGTCCAAGGAAGGAATCAAATGCTCGAAGGATTATTTGACGCCGACCGTTGGTCGACGACATTTCAAAACATGGGGCCCTTCTGGGAGGGCTTTGGCGTGACGCTACAGGTGGTCGTTGCCGGTCTGCTGCTGTCGCTGGTGCTGGGCACGCTGCTGGGCGTGTTCTCTACCACTCGCTCGCGCGTGCTGCGCGCCATAAGCCGCGTGTACGTCGAGTTTTACCAGAACACCCCGTTGCCCGTGCAGGTGCTCTTTATGTACATGGCCGGTCCGCAGTTTTTGCAGGCCATGACCGGTGCCGACCAGCCGGTGCGCATCGCGCCGTTTGTGCTGGGCTTCTTGGGCGTGGGCCTGTATCACGCGGCCTACATTTCGGAGGTCATCCGCACTGGTATCGAGGCGGTTCCGCGCGGTCAGATGGAGGCGGCCCAGAGCCAGGGCTTCACCCGTGCGCAGGCGTACTGGTACATCGTGCTGCCCCAGACGTTCAAGATCATTCTGCCGCCGCTGTGTAACCAGGCGCTCAACCTGGTCAAGAACACGTCAGTGCTGGCGCTTGTGGCCGGCGGCGACCTTATGTACCGTTCCGACAACTTTGTGAGTCTGTACGGTTACCTGCAGGGATACATCGTCTGCTGCCTTATGTACTTCATCATCTGCTTTCCGCTCGCCATGCTGGTGCAGTGGCTCGAGCGCCGCTCCAAGGAGCGTCCGCACGGCGTGAACCTGGCCGAGCTGGGGCTCGACAACGTAGAGGAGGCCTAGCGCATGGAAATCTTCAACGCGACCAACCTGCTCTACATTTGGGGCGGCTTTGTTAAGACCATCGAGATCTCGGCGCTGTCGATCTTTTTCTCGCTCATCTTTGGCACGGTGTTGGCGCTCGTTAAGAGCTATGCGCCCCGCCCGTTCCGTATTTTGGTGAGCGCCTATATCGAGCTGTTCCGTTGCACGCCGAACCTGTTGTGGATCCTGTTTATCTACTTTACAGTGCAGGGTTTGGACATTGTGATTTCGACCATCGCCTTTACGCTGTTTACCAGCGCTGTTATGGCCGAGATTGTGCGCGGCGGCCTCAACTCGATTCCGCGCGGCCAGTTTGAGGCAGCGCAGAGCCAGGGCTTTGGCTTCTTTGCCACCATGCGCTACATCATTCTGCCGCAGACGTTTAAGACGATCATCCCAGCGCTGTTTAGCCAGTGCACGACCGTCATTAAGGACAGCTCGTATCTTTCGGGCATTAACGTGGCCGAGCTCATGTACACGGCAAATGTCGTGATGGCCCATGCGATCGACCTGTCGCAGGTGCTTATGCTCTACGGCCTGGTGTTTGCGATGTACTTTGTGCTCAACTTTGGTATCTCGTTGCTGGTCCGCGCCTATCAACGTCGTATCGTAGCCGCATAGCCTGGCTTTCCCTGGCACCCAACCTTGGCCTTCAAACCGTCGCTCGCGTACCAAAGTACGCGTCGCTCCTCTTTCAGGCCAATCTTGGGCACCAGGAAAACCCAGGTACAATAACGTGGGAATAAGGGATAGACAGTCCTTTTCCCATTTGTTAGAAAGGAATCGCGATGAGCGATCTGGAGAATAAGAAGAATCCTGTGGTCATTACCATCGCGCGCGACTTTGGCGCCGAGGGCCACGAGATTGGTCGCATGCTTGCCGACGAGTTGGGGATTCCACTGTACGATAACGAGCTGCTGGTGCGTGCGTCGCTGCGCGCGGGCGAGTCGCTCGATAAGATGGCGGCCTATGATGAGCGTCTGGCCGTGGAGAACATGGCGTTTCTGCCCGACCGCTACGATGCCCGTTCGTACTCGGACAAACTGTTTCAAAAGATGAGCCAGGTGATTTTGGACCTGGGCGAGACCGAGAGCTGCATTATCGAGGGCCGTCTGTCAGATTACCTGCTGCGCAACAATCCCAACCACATCGCCGTGTTGGTGACCGCTCCCTTTGAGGACCGCGTCGAGATCGTTCGCAAGAAGCGTGGGCTCAACAAAAAGAAGGGCGCCAAGCTGGTCAAGCAGCAGCAGAAGGCGCGCGAGGCGTTCTACAAGCGCTACAGCGCCGGCAAGTGGAAGATGACGAGCGGAAAGGACATCGTCGTCAACCGCGCCAAGCTGGGCCGCGAAGGCTGCAAGGACGTCATCGCCGCAGCCTACCGCTACAAAGTAGCTCAGCTCGAAGGCTAGACTCCAAAACCACTGCAAAGGGGGCACCTTTGCGGTGGTTTTTGTTAGAGGCTTTAGCCTGTGCGGGGCGCGCAGCGCGCCGCATCAGAAACCACCCGCTATGCGGGTGGGGCCAAACGGCTTTACAAAGCCGCCCCCTCGCCGGACACTTGCGATTGTTCAGGCCGCAAGGAATCCGAG
>DBGEDL010000033.1:0-14737 GCA_048375035.1 Collinsella sp. | reverse complement strand
GACGCCGGCGTCGAAGAGCTCGACGGCCCGCCTCCTGGACTCCAGGTCGTGCTTCGCCCTGAGGTCTATACTCATGGAAAACCTCCCATTTCCCGATGTCCAAGAAATGGGAGGCAGTTCACTGTCCCCTTTGTGGTGGTTTAGGGCTCCCAGGGGCAGGGGGCTTCGATGTGGACGTGCTCGCCGGTTACGGGGTGCGTGAAGGACACGCTGTGGGCGTGGAGCATCAGGCCGCAGGGGCGCGGCGTGCCGTACAGGTCGTCGCCTACCAGGGGATGACGCTCGCTCGCCAGATGTACACGGATTTGGTGCTTGCGGCCGGTGAGCAGCTCGACATCGATATACGAACGCGTGGGCAGGCCACGACGGCTCTTAAGACGCTTGAGCACCTTCACGCGCGTTTGAGACGGCTTGCCGCTGGCGCCGACGCGCATCTTGCGGCTGTCGTGACGGTCGCGGGCGATGGGCTTGTCGATGAGCTTTTCGTTCCAGTCGATCTTGCCCTCGGCGAGCGCCAGGTAGTGCTTTTCGAAAGCGTGGTCGATGACCATCTGGTCAAAGGCGGGCTGCGTCTGCTTGTCGAGCGAAAACAACACCACGCCGGTGGTGTCACGGTCCAGGCGGTTGAGCGGCTGCATGTCGGTCGCGGCAAAGCCGTCGCCCATGGCCAGCAACAGGTCGCTAGCGTAGTCGGTAAGTGTGCGCTCGCCGGTGCCGTCGCCGTGGACGATCATGCCGGCGGGCTTGTCGATGGCCATGAGCCAAGCGTCGCAGTAGAGGACTTGAGGTTCTTCGTTCACGTGTAAGCCTTTCGGTTAGCTGATTCCCACAAACATGCAGCCCGAGGTCGCCCCGCGTAGGCGGGCGGCGGGCTTGCGGCCGGCTTGAGCCGCCTCGACGGCGCGACGGACGCGAGCGACAGCACGGCCAATCTCATCGGCCTCGAGCAGGGTTCCGTCGACCATAAGACGACGGACGCCGGCGTCGAGCAACTGCGGTACCTGCGGCGTAAGGTCGATGGGGTAGGCGTCGTACAAGCGAGAGCGGCCATGGATGTCGGTGCGCATGGGCATGACCTTGCCGTCGATATTCTTGAGCGACAGCTTGCGGGCGCGCAGGCGGCAGTTGGCGCAATCGTGGATGCAGCCATTGGCAACCTGCAGGATGCAGTGCTCGCTCGTCATGACGCGCGGGCGGCCAAAGACGGTGATGCCCAGAGCCGCGGGCGCGGCGGCGCCGAGCGAGACAATCTCGTCGAGCGTGATCTCGGGCGAGAGCCAAAACGCACCGGCTCCGCGCTCGGCAAGCGCCTCCATGCAGGGCGTGTTGTGCACCGGCAGGCAAGAGCGAATCTCGGCCGTGGCGCCGGCATGCGCGGCTACGGCGAGCTCGGAGATATTGCCGACGGCGACGGTGGCTCCGGCATTGATCCAGGGATCGACGCGTACGTGGTCAACGGCGCGGCAGACCTCGTCGAGCACGGGTACGATGCCCTGCTCAAATGTATCGGCGGGGGAGAGCTCGGCCGCATCGAGCGCGTCGGTGGTCATGTAGATGCGCGTTACACCCTCGGCGCGAGCGGCCTCGGCGGCCTCGAGCGAGGTGACGGTGGCGCAGATCTGCGGCTCATCGCGGTAGTGCTCGGGCGCGGGGCGGGAATCACTGGTTACAATCGCCGGCAGCTCGAGCGTTTTCGCGCGCTCCTCGTACGGTGCCAGAATGGCCTCTTCCAGCGCCTTACAAGCGGCGGCGCGCACCTTGTGCACGGCGGAAAAGCCCATACCGCAGCCGGCGTCGAGCGAAACGTCAAAGCTTGCGGCCTCAAAGGGAGAGGAGCCCATGCGCCCGACGTGCTCAACCAGATCGGATGCCTCGACGGCGCGGGTCTTGGCAGCCTCGACGGTAAAGCCCGTGGCCGTGGCCGTAAGCGAAGGATCGTCGCAACAGGTGAGCGCAACGGCAAACGGCTCGCCCAGACGCGCCACAACGGACACGTCTACGGCGCGGCGGCGCAGCACATCGCGCTTGAGCGCGGCGCCGGCGGCGTCGATGGCACGCTGACTGCGAATCACGCGGACGCGGCAACCCTCGGGCATGCTGCGGGGCACGCGGCATTCGATGATGTCGCCCGCGGCGGCATCATCGGCGGCAATGGTGGTCAGGAACTGGTCAAATTCGTTATCGTGGCGAAGCTCCAGCAGGTCGCCCTTGCCCACGGGCTCAAACAACTCAATGCGGGCGATGGCGGCGCGCCGACGGCGGTCGTCGGGCTTGAGGCCGCGCACATCGCGGTTGGCCGGGCGGCTGCCCAGCACCGTGCCCACGATCTGGCCGCGGTTGTTGGAGCGCTCGTAGCTCATCATCTCGTCACCCGAGGTACCGTCTTGGTAGGCGTGCGTAAAGTCGCGGTTAAAGCAGCGCTTGAGCTGGCGTTGGCGGGCGGCTTCTTCATCCTTAGAGGTCGAAACATCGGCCAGCATATCGTCAATCTGGTGACGGTACACATCGACGATGGAGTACACGTAATCGGGAGCCTTCATGCGACCCTCGAGCTTGAGCGATGCGGCGCCGGCGTCATACAGATGGCGAACAAGCTGCGACGTGTTGGTGTCGCGCGGGCACAGCGCGCGCTCGCGACCGGCAGGGGAGAGCGAGCGGCCGCTCTCGTCGATCAGCTCGTAAGGCAGGCGACAGGGCTGAGCGCACATGCCGCGGTTGGCCGAGCGGCCCGCCATGGCAAAGCTCGAAAGCAGGCACAGGCCCGAGTAGCAAAAGCAGATGGCGCCGTGGCTAAAGACCTCGAGGTCGACATCGGGCGCGGCGTCGTGGATGGCGGCGATCTCGTCGATGGAGAGCTCGCGCGAGAGAGTCACGCGGTCGGCGCCCTGTTCGCGGCACCAAAGGGTTCCACGGTCATCATGGATGTTCGCCTGGGTCGAGATATGCGTCTCGATGCCGGGCATAGTGCGCTTGACCTCAAAGAACAGGCCCCAGTCCTGGATAATGAAGGCGTCGGCGCCCAGCGTGGAGCAGCGATGGATGAGTTGCAGCGCATCGCTCATCTCGGATTCCTTGATGACGATGTTGACAGTGACGTAGACGCGCGAGCCGGCCAGGTGCGCGGCGCGGCAGGCCTGCTCAAAGGCCTCGTCGGTAAAGTTGGTTGCCTTGCGGCGGGCGTTGAAGCTGCCCATGCCGCAGTAGATGGCGTCTGCCCCGGCAGCGAGCGCGGCGGCAAAGGGCTCCGGGCCTCCGGCGGGGGCCAAGAGCTCGGGTCTGCGGTTGGTGGTTCGACTGGCGGTTGCGGTCATATCCTGCCTTTCAAAATGCTCAGATAATCAAAAGTATAGTGGCGCCGTTGCGGCAGGCGATGCCCGTGCTCCAAGCGGGATAAAGTCTTCAGCAGCTTGGACTGGCTGCTCCACATGAGAACCGTTCAGCGGTTCGGGGAGACCGTTGGGCGATAAAATATTCTCGCAAGCTGATAATATTCTTGCATCAAACAGAAACCTTGAGTACCATCCCAATCAAGCGCGGTGTTCAGACCGAACTGTGCCTCCCGGTGTGAACGCCGCGCTCACGCTTTCTCAACTGATCGTAAGGAGATAAACATGAGCAAGACCGTCGTGTCTTCCGATAACGCACCCGCAGCCATCGGCCCGTATTCCCCTGGTATCCAGACCGGCAACATGGTGTTCCTGTCCGGCCAGCTGGGCATCGACCCTGCAACCGGCAAGATGCCCGAGGGCGTCGAGGCCCAGGCCAAGCAGTCCCTCGCCAACGTCGAGGCCCTGCTGACCGCTGCCGGCGCCACCTTTGCCGATGTCGTCAAGACCACGGTCTACCTGGCCGACATTGCCGACTTCGCTGCCGTGAACGAGATCTACGCCTCCAAGTTCGAGGCTCCGTTCCCCGCGCGCAGCGCTTTCCAGGTTGCCGCCCTTCCGGCTGGCGGTCTGGTTGAGATCGAGGTCGTCGCCGCTCTCTAAGGCGTTGGCAACAACTAAACATGACATGCAAAAAGACCCTGCAGCGCGTGCGAGCTGCAGGGTCTTTTGTCAAGCGATGCGACAAAAATGATCCGCTTTCCTCCGTCCCCAAGGGGTCGGTGGGTTAGCCCTCCTTGCGAACTTTTTTCAGGTAGCGGTAGACGCTGGGCTCCGAGATGCCCAGCGCGGTGGCGGCGCAGGCTACGGCGCCCTTGAGCATGAACACTCCGTTGCCGTTGAGGTGGCGAATGACGTCCACGCGGTCGCTTTGACCAAGCGACGCCACATCCAGCCCGCGAGCGCTCAGCAGCTCGGCAATGCTGCGGTCGATGAGCTCCTGTGTGGACTCCGAAAGGCTTTCGACCTCGATAGAGGCGGGCTCCGTGCGCGTCGGCGCCGCGTCGAAGCACGCCATGAGCTGCTGTGCCATGGCGTTGATGGAGCGCACGGTCGAGAGGTCGGTGTTGACGCAGAGCATACCGACGATCTCGTCACCCTCACGGATAAAGTACGTCGCCGACTCCAGCGTCTTGCCACCGGCACCGCGGCCCTCGTAGCCCGTAATAAACGGCAGTTCGCGATACTTGGCGTCGTGCATGATCTTGAGCGCCAGGTCGGTGGCGGGACCGCCGACCTTGCGACCGCTCACGATGCCGTTGCGAATATCGACGATGGCGTGGTCGGGATCCGAGAAATCGTGCAGCACGATTTCGCTGTTTTTGCCGAGTATCTGCTCCAGGAAATCGACCATCGGCAAAAAGCGACGTACGGTCTCGTTCACGGGCAACTCCTTGGGGTGAAATCGGAAATGTTCATAACAATTTTTTCTCATGGTAACACGCCATTCCTCATCTCGTATATTCGCAGGTACATTGCGTAATACAGACGAGCGGTAGGAATTCGGCGGTAAACGGTCGACCAAAAGAAAAGTTAGATGTTATTTTGACCAGACACTTTCTTGACCTGCGGAAATGTATTGTCTCAGCTCAAGAATAGTCTGATAACAAAAAATTATTATTGAGAATGAGAATCATCTTTAATACGATATGCAACGAAGGCACAACCTCAACCCCGCACTGCGTCACAATAGAGCGTTAGATGCGAAAACAACTATTTCGAGGATTGGTGGTCAAATGACCCAGGAGACGGTTAAGAACGGCACTGAAGCCCTGTTCACTCGTGAAGGCATGCCTCCCGTTAAGGAAATGATCCCGTGTGCCCTTCAGCACGTACTGGCTTCGTTTGCCGGTATCATCACCCCGGCGGTCATCATGGCCGGCGTCTACGGCTTTAATAGCCAGCAGAGCACCGACATCATCCAGGTCGCGCTCATTCTTTCGGCAATCGACACGGCCCTTCAGGCCTTCGCTCCCTTCCGTCGCATCGGCGGCGGCCTGCCCATCGTCATGGGCGTTTCGTTCGCGTTCCTCCCGGCCCTCCAGGCCATGGGTGCCTCGGGTTTTAGCTTTGGTGCGCTGCTGGGCGGCGAGATCGTCGGCGGCGCCGTCGCGGTCCTCTTTGGTCTGGCTTACAGCAAGATTAAGTGGCTATTCCCGCCCGTCGTGACCGGTACGGTCATCTTCTCCATTGGCGTCTCTCTCTATCCCACGGCTGTCAAGTATATGGCCGGCGGTATGGGTACGCCGCTGTGGGGCACCCCGCAGGCCTGGTGCGTCGCTCTTATCACCTTCGCCGTGGTCTTTGCGCTCGCCAACTTTGGCAAGGGCACGCTCAAGCTGGGATCCGTGTTCTTTGGCATGATCGTTGGCATGATCGTTTCGATCCCCTTTGGCATGATCGACTTCTCCAGCGTCGCCACCGCTCAGGTCTTCGCCCTTCCCAAGCTCATGCCCTACGCGCTCGAGTTTGATCCCGAGGTCTGCATTACCCTCGCTGTCGTGTTCCCCATGGTCGCCATCCAGGTTATCGGTGACGTTTCCGCCGCCTGCCTGGGCTCCATCGACCGTATGCCCACCGAGCGCGAGCTCTCCGGCGCTATTGTGTCCCAGGGCCTCACCTCTATGGTCGGCGGCCTGCTGGGCGGTCTTCCCACCAGCGCCCTTGGCCAGAACGTGGGCATCATCTGCTCCAACAAGGTCGTCAACAAGTGGGTCTTTGTGATCATCGCGGCCGTCTTTGCCATCGCCGGTCTGTTCCCGCAGCTCTCTGCCGTGCTCTCCGCCATCCCGCAGCCTGTCATCGGCGGCGCGACCGTCGGCGTCTTTGGCACCATCACCATGAACGGTGTGCGCATGTTCACCCGCGAGGGCCTCACGCAGCGCACCACCACCATCGTCGGCACCTCGGTCGTCTTTGGCCTGGGTATTTGGATGGCCAGCGGCTGCCTCGCCGGCGAGGGCATGCCCACCTGGGTGTCCACCGTCATCGGCTCCAACGCCGTGACCCCCACCGCCATCATGGCCATTGTCCTTAACCTGATCCTTCCGCAGACGCCGGTCGTGGCTCAGCACATCGATGCCGCCAAGGATGCCGCTGTGGATCTGGTCCTGCCCGAGAGCAAGAAGTAACCAATTCGGTGCTATTCGCTGGCGGACGCATCGCCTCGTCCGCCGGCGCCATGCGGCGCCAAGCCGCACTTCAAAGGGCTTGTCCCTTTGGTGAAGCGTTGACGGGAGAGGGCCCGTTTCCGGTGTAGGCCGGCGCTTCGCACTTCCGCCATGTCAGAGGTGTCAAACCCCGCCCCTGATGTTGAAGGGAGCATTTATGCTTCTGGTCGCTAACGGTTCCGTCTTTACCCGCAACGCTCAGACTCCGTTTATTCCCAACGGTGCGGTCGCCATTGACGGAGATACGATCGTCGAAGTGGGCCCCGAGCGCGAGCTCAAGGCCAAGTACCCGGATGCCGAGTACGTCGACGCCCAGGGCAACCTCATCATGCCCGGACTTATCAACTGCCACACCCACATCTACTCGGGTCTGGCCCGCGGCCTTGCCATTAAGGGCTGCAACCCCACCAACTTCCTGGAGAATCTTGAGCAGCAGTGGTGGAAGATCGACGACAATCTGACGCTCGACGGCACCAAGGCAAGCGCCTATGCCACGATTCTGGACTCCATTCGCGATGGTGTCACCACGATCTTCGACCACCACGCGAGCTTCTGCGAGATCCCGGGAAGCCTCTTTACCATTAAGGATGCAGCTCAGGAGCTGGGCATGCGTTCGTGCCTGTGCTACGAGGTCTCCGATCGCCGCGGCCAGGAAAAATGCAACCAGGCCATTGCCGAGAACGCCGAATTTGCCCAGTGGGCCGCCAAGGAGCGTCGCGATAACGACAACCATATGATCGCCGCCATGTTTGGCGGACATGCCACCTTTACGCTTTCGGACGAGACCATGGATAAGATGGCCGAGGCCAACAACGGCCTGACCGGCTTCCACATCCATGTGTGCGAGGGCATGAACGACGTGTGGGATTCCCGCCTCAACCGCGGCGGCATCAGCCCCGTCGAGCGCCTGCTGCAGCACAACCTGCTGGGTCCCGACACCATGCTGGGCCACTGCATCCACGTGACGCCTGCCGAGATGGATATCGTCAAGGAGTCCGGCACCTGGCTCGTCAACAACCCCGAATCCAATATGGGCAACGCCGTGGGCTGCGCCCCCGTGCTCGAGTTCTTCCGCCGCGGTATTCCCGTGTGCATGGGCACCGATGCCTACACCCACGATATGCTCGAGAGCCTTAAGGTCTTCCTGATCATTCAGCGCCACAACGCCGCCATGCCCAACGTGGGCTGGTGCGAGGCCATGACCATGCTGTTCGAGAACAACGCCAAGATGGCGAGCAAGTACTTCGATCGCAAGCTCGGCGTGCTCGAGGCCGGCGCTGCCGCCGACGTCATCGTCATGGACTACAAGCCCTTTACGCCGCTGAGCGAGGAGAACATCGACGGCCACATGCTCTTTGGCATGATGGGTAAAAACTGCCGCACCACCATCATCAACGGCCGCGTCCTGTACAAGGATCGCGAGTTCGTTGGCATTGATGAGGACAAGATCAACGCGTGGACCATGGCTGAGTCCAAGAAGCTCTGGAGCACGCTCAACGATCGCACCTACTAATTCACAAGTAGATTCACGCGCGTCGGATGTTTCGCCGCATCCGACGCGCGCATAGGCGACCTCCGCGGGGTCGCCGGCGCTGTGCTAGCGCTACACCGTATTTGCGCCCGCCGCGCGGTCTCGCCGGGCGTTACAGAGAGGAGCTCACTATGAGCGACATCATGAGGCCGATCCCGTTTTCGCAGCTGATGAACTGGATCATCGAGGAGCATAAGACCCAGGACGCCATCTTTGGCGTGCGTAAGATGGTCACGACCAACCAGGAGGGCGCGCTTCCCATTTTTGACGAGCGCATCGAGACTCCGTTTGGCCCGGCCGCCGGCCCCAACACGCAGCTGGCCCAGAACATCGTGGCATCCTACGTGGCCGGCTCCCGCTTCTTTGAGCTCAAGACCGTTCAGGTTATGGACGGCGAGGAGCTCTCCAAGTGTGTGAACAAGCCCTGCATTGTGGCGCAGGACGAGTGCTACAACTGCGAGTGGTCGACCGAGCTCGAGGTTCCGCAGGCCTTTGCCGAGTACGTGAAGGCATGGTTCGCCTGCCACCTGATCGCTCGCGAGTACGGCCTGGGCAGCCCGAACGGTTTTGTCTTTAACATGTCCGTGGGCTATGACCTGGAGGGCATCAAGAGCCCTAAGGTCGACGCCTACATCGAGGGCATGAAGGACGCCAGCGGCTCTGACGTCTGGAACGAGTGCCGCACGTGGGCGCTCGCTAACTTGGACAAGTTTGAGCATGTCGACGCCGCGTTTGTCGAGTCCATCCCGGCGCGCGTCTCCAACTCCATCACCGAGTCCACGCTGCATGGTTGCCCGCCGGCGGAGATCGAGCGCATCGCGACCTATCTGATCACCGAGAAGGGCCTCAACACCTACATCAAGTGCAACCCCACGCTGCTGGGCTATGAGTTTGCACGTCAGCGCCTCAATGAGCTGGGCTTTGACTACATCGTCTTCGACGATACGCACTTCCGCGAGGACCTGCAGTGGGCCGACGCCGTGCCCATGTTCGAGCGCCTGATTGCCCTATGCGCCGAGCACGGCCTGGAGTTTGGCGTCAAGCTGACCAACACGTTCCCCGTCGACGTGACGAGGGACGAGTTGCCCTCCACCGAGATGTACATGTCGGGCCGTTCACTGTTCTCGCTGACCATCGAGGCTGCCCGTCGCATTACCGAGCAGTTCGATGGCAAGCTGCGTATCAGCTACTCCGGCGGTGCCACGGTCTACAACATCCGCGCCCTGTATGACGCCGGCATTTGGCCCGTCACCCTGGCGACCGACGTGCTCAAGCCCGGTGGCTACGAGCGCTTTAGCCAGATGGCCGGCGAGTTTGCCGACCTCGATGGCAAGCCGTTCGCGGGCGTCTCTCTCGACGCCGTGACCGCGATCCAGACCGACTCGCTCACCAACCCGCTCTACAAGAAGCCGCTGCGCCCGCTGCCCGACCGCAAGGTCGCCGGCAAGAGCCCGCTTTCCGATTGCTTTACCACGCCGTGCCGCACGAGCTGCCCCATCCAGCAGGATATTCCCGCCTATCTGGCGGCTGTTGACGAGGGCCGCTACGAGGACGCGCTCAACATCATCATCGAGCGCAACGCCCTGCCGTTCATTACCGGCACCATCTGCCCGCATCCCTGCGGCCGTGCCTGCGAGCGTGCATTCTACGAGCCCGAGGGCGCCCAGATCCGCGCCAGCAAGCTCAAGGCCGCCCGTGAGGCCATGACCGCCGTGCTGCCCAAGCTGCGCGCCCAGGCCATCGCCAACGACGGCGAGCGCAACGTTTCCGTTATCGGCGGCGGCCCGGCCGGTCTGGCGACGGCGTTCTTCCTGACGCGCGCCGGCGTGCCCGTCACCATCTTTGAGGCCCGCGATTCTCTCGGCGGCGTGGTCCGTCACGTGATCCCCGAGTTCCGTATCGCGAGCGACGATATCTCCCACGATGCCGAGCTCTGCCTGGCCTTTGGCGCCAAGGTGCAGCTCAACGCTCGCGTGGATTCCATCGACGAACTCAAGGCCCAGGGCTTTACCGACGTGGTCGTGGCCACCGGTGCCTGGATGCCCGGCTCTGCGGGCCTGGGCGAGGGTGCCGAGCTCGATGTGCTGGAGTTCCTCGAGGCCGCCAAGAAGGGCGAGAAGCTCGAGCTGGGCGAGGACGTCGTGGTCATCGGCGCCGGCAACACCGCCATGGACGCGGCTCGCGTGGCCAAGCGCCTGGCTGGTGTGAAGAACGTGCGCCTGGTGTATCGCCGCACCAAGAAGCAGATGCCCGCCGACGAGGAAGAGCTCGATTTTGCTCTTGCCGACGGCGTTGAGTTCTGCGAGCTGCTGGCGCCCAAGGCGCTCAACGGCGCCGTGCTGACCTGCGATGTTATGGAGCTTGGCGAGCCGGATGCAAGCGGCCGTCGCAGCCCCGTCGCCACGGGCGAGACCGTCGAGCTTCCCGCCACCACGGTGATCTGCGCCGTGGGCGAGGGCATCGATGCCAGCCTGTACGATGCCGCGGGCGTCGAGCACGACCGTCGCGGCCGCCTTGCTACCACCTCCACCGGCGTCGAGGGCGTTTGGGCTGCGGGCGACTGCCGCCGCGGTCCCGCCACCGTGGTCGAGGCTATTGCCGACGCCGCCGAGGTCGCCCGTGCCATCGCCGGCGTGGACTTTAACAAGTACGCCGACCAGAATGCTCAGGCCGGTCGCGAGGACACCTGCTACGAGCGCAAGGGGTCGCTGTGCCGCGACAAGCGCAACTGCACCAAGACCCGCTGCCTGGGCTGCGGCTCGGTGTGCGAGGTCTGCTGCGACGTGTGCCCCAACCGCGCCAACGTGGCAATTAAGGTGCCGGGCCTGGCCAAGCATCAGGTCGTCCATGTCGACGGCATGTGCAACGAGTGCGGCAACTGCGCTGTGTTCTGCCCCTACCAGGAGGGTCGTCCCTACAAGGACAAGCTCACCCTGTTCTGGAGCGAGCAGGACATGGAGAACTCCGAGAACGAGGGCTTCCTGGCCGTGGGCGAGGACCACTTTAAGGTCCGCGTCGCCGGCACGGTCCGCACCGTCTCGGTCGATGCCGTCAACACCGGCCTTCCCGAGGCCGTCCGCCTGACCATCAAGGCCGTGCGTGACAACTATTCGTACCTTCTTAAGAAATAGGCGAGTCTCTTATGGCCAAATCCATTCAACATAACGTGGCCTACGTTGCCTGCGGAAGCGGTTGCGCCTCCGCAGGCGGCGACGCCCGCTGCAGCGAAGGCTGCATTGGCTGTGGCGCCTGCGTCACGGCCTGTCCCCACGGCGCCATTGCGCTGGTCGATGGCATCGCCCGCGTGGACCGCTCCAAGTGCACGGGCTGTGGCCTGTGCGGCATGGCGTGCCCGCAGCGCGTGATTGCCTTCGTCCCCGGCTACCAGAACATTCTGGTGCGCTGCAACAACACCGATAAGGGTGCCATTGCGCGCAAGGTCTGCGACACGAGCTGCATCGCTTGCGGTATGTGCGCCAAAAAGTGCCCTGCCGGCGCTATCCGCATCGAGGACAACTGCGCCCATATCGACGGCGTGGACTGCCTGTCGTGCGGCATGTGCGCCGTCGTCTGCCCCCACGGCGCCATCCACGACCGCACCGGCATCGCCGCCGGCGTGTAGAAGGGAATCACCATGGCACAGGAATTCACTTTTACCGTTAACGGCGTCGAGCGCACGACGACCCAAAACAAACCGCTGCTGCGCTACCTGCGCGACGACCTGCACATTCACTCCGCCAAGGACGGCTGCTCCGAGGGCGCCTGCGGTACCTGCACCATTCATGTGGACGGTGCGGCCGTCAAGGCGTGCGTGCTGACCACCGCTCTTGCCGCCGGCCGTAACATCGTGACCGTCGAGGGCCTGCCCCAGGACGTGCGCGAGGCCTTTGTGTACGCCTTTGGCGCCGTGGGCGCCGTGCAGTGCGGTTTTTGCATTCCCGGCATGGTCATGGCGGGCGCAGCGCTCATCGCCGAGGATCCCGAGCCCACCGAGGAGCAGATTAAGTACGCCATTCGCGGTAACGTCTGCCGCTGCACCGGCTACAAAAAGATTATCGAGGGCATCTCGCTGGCCGCTGCGGTGCTCCGCGGCGAAAAGCAGATCGATGAGGACCTGGAGCGCGGCGATGACTACGGCGTGGGCAAGCGCGCCTTCCGTATCGACGTGCGCAAGAAGGTGCTCGGCGAGGGCAAGTATCCCGACGACATCGACGAGCTCGATCAGCCGGGCCTGACCTATGCCAGCGCCGTGCGCTCCAAGTATCCGCGCGCCCGTGTGCTCTCCATTGACACTTCCAAGGCCGAGGCCCTGCCCGGTGTGGTGGGCATCCTGCGCGCCGAGGACGTGCCGGTCAACCAGGTCGGCCACCTTATCCAGGACTGGGACGTCATGATCGCGGCGGGCGATATCACCCGCTGCGTGGGCGATGCCATCGTGCTGGTGGTCGCCGAGGACGAAGCGACGCTCGAGAAGGCCAAGAAGCTCGTAAAGATCGATTACGAGCCGCTGGAGCCCGTGCGCAACATTGTCGAGGCCAGGGCTGCCGACGCCCCGCGCCTGCATGACAGCTTCTTTGCCTTTGGCAACACGGTGGAGCTCAAGGACAACGTGTGCCAGAGCCGCCATGTGACGCGCGGCGACGCCGCCAAGGCGCTGGCAGAGAGCGCATTTACCGTGACGCAGCGCTTTACCACGCCCTTTACCGAGCATGCCTTCTTGGAGCCAGAGTGCGCCGTTGCCTTCCCGTACAAGAACGGCGTCAAGGTGCAGTCGACCGACCAGGGTGCCTACGACACGCGCAAAGAGTGTGCCCACATGTTTGGCTGGGACAGCGAGCCCGAGCGCGTGGTCGTCGAGACCATGCTCGTGGGCGGCGGCTTTGGCGGTAAGGAGGACGTTTCGGTCCAGCACTTGGCCGCGCTTGCTGCCTATAAGCTCCAGCGTCCTGTGAAGTGCAAGCTCACGCGTGCCGAGTCGCTCGCTTTCCATCCCAAGCGCCACGCCATGGACGGCACCTTTACACTGGGCTGCGACGCCGAGGGCAACTTTACCGGCCTGGACTGCGAGATCAACTTTGATACCGGCGCCTACGCTTCGCTGTGCGGCCCGGTGCTCGAGCGTGCCTGCACGCATGCCGTCGGTCCCTACAAGTACCAGAACACCGACATTCGCGGTTTTGGCTACTACACCAACAACCCGCCCGCCGGTGCGTACCGCGGCTTTGGCGTTTGCCAGTCCGAGTTTGCGCTCGAGAGCCTCATCGACCTGCTGGCCGAGAAGGTCGGCCTGGATCCGTGGGAGATCCGCTACCGTAACGCCATCGAGCCGGGCGAGGTTCTGCCCAACGGTCAGATTGCCGACTGCTCCACGGCGCTTAAGGAGACGCTGCTCGAGGTCAAGGATGCCTACTACGCGCATCCCGGCCACGCCGGCATTGCCTGCGCCATGAAGAACGCCGGTGTGGGCGTGGGCCTGCCCGATGCCGGCCGCTGCAAGATTCGCATCGAGGACGGCGTGGCTGTGGTCTATGCCGCCACGTCCGACATCGGCCAGGGCTGCAACACCGTCTTTTTGCAGGACGTTGCCGAGGCATGCGGCCTGCCGCTTCGCTGCATTGCCAACGGCGAGTGCTCCACCGAGAACGCTCCCGATTCCGGCACCACGTCTGGTTCGCGTCAGACGGTCGTGACCGGCGAGGCCGTGCGCGGTGCCGCCTTCCTGCTGCGCGATGCCATGCTTGACATCGAGGCCGGCAAGTCTGCGCCCGCCGCTCCCGTGAATGCACATGGCGACGGCGTCAAGATCGAGTACGACGACGGTCGCGCCTACCAGCTGCGCACACAGGAACTCGTCGCCGGCCAGGGTATGCATCCTCAGGACCCTGCGGCCACCATCAAGGCACTCGAGGGATGCGAGTTTGGCTACGTGTATCTGGAGCCGACCGACAAGCTGGGCGTCGACGTTCCCAACCCCAAGAGCCACATCTGCTACGGTTTTGCCACACATGTGGTCATTCTGGATGATGACGGCCGCGTGAGCGAGGTCTATGCCGCACATGATTCCGGCAAGGTGGTCAACCCCATCTCCATCCAGGGTCAGATCGAAGGCGGCGTGCTTATGGGTATGGGCTATGCGCTTACCGAGGACTGGCCGCTCAAGGACTGTGTGCCCCAGGCAAGGTACGGCACGCTCGGGCTGTTCCGTGCGCCCGAGATTCCGGATATCCACGCCATTTACGTGGAGAAGGACGAGCTACTGCCTGTGGCATACGGCGGCAAGGGCATCGGCGAGATCGCAACGATCCCCACGGCGCCCGCCGTACAGAACGCCTACCGCGCATTTGACGGCAAGCTGCGTCCCGATCTGCCCATGGTGGATACGCCCTACAGCCGCGTCCGCAACCGCGGCTAGGGTAGGGCGCGGACAGCCATTACTGACGAGCTGTTCGCGCTCAACATCAACTGCATATGCTGCGCCTTTGGCCCCGGCTCCATCGCGAGCCGGGGCCTTTTGTTAGAGGCTTTAGCCTGTGCGGGGCGCGCAGCGCGCCGCATCAGAAACCACCCGCTATGCGGGTGGGGCCAAACGGCTTTACAAAGCCGCCCCCTCGCCGGACACTTGCGATTGTTCAGGCCGCAAGGAATCCGAG
>DBGEDL010000032.1:0-2672 GCA_048375035.1 Collinsella sp. | reverse complement strand
GGAGGCGCCGCGCGCTCGGGCGGCGCGCCAGGGAGATAGTGGACGAGATAGTCGAGAGGCGCGGTCTCAAGAAGGAGTAACATCGGGACTTGCAGCGACGGACCTCAGGACACTCTTACACCACGTCTGCGCGCGCGACCCTGAGGGGCATCTGGAACGGTGGAATTTGCAGAATACTCGCGATTTTGCACGTCGCTGCAGGGGGTACCCTTGCTTTGGCGGTTTACTTCCCCTGCACCATGGTGAGCGAGATCTTCTTGCGGTCGCGATCGACCTTTTCGACCCACACCTTGACCGTGTCACCGACGCGTACCACGTCGCTGGGGTGCTTGACGAAGCGGTTGGCCAGCTTGGAGATGTGCACGAGGCCGTCCTGGTGCACGCCCACGTCGACGAAGGCGCCAAAGTCCACAACATTGCGCACCGTGCCCTTGAGTTCCATGCCGGGCTCCAGGTCGTCGATCGAAAGCGCCGAGCGGCTAAAGACTACCTCGGGCGCGTCGTCGCGCGGGTCGCGACCGGGCTTCTTGAGCTCGTTGACAATGTCGATGAGCGTCAGGGTGCCGCAGTCCAGGTCGCTTGCCAGCGCCGAAATGCTGCCCAGGCGGCGCTCGATATCGGGCACGCCGCCGTGGCTGAGCTCGCTTGCCGCAACGCCGGCGCGCTCCAGGACGGCCGTGGCCACCTCGTAGCTTTCGGGGTGGACGCTTGTCGCGTCAAGCGGGTTCTTGCCGCCGCTGATGCGCAGGAAGCCCGCGGCGTTGAGATATGCCTTGGGTCCCAGCTTGGGGACCTTCTTGAGCTGGCGGCGATCGGTAAAGGCGCCGTTTTCCTCGCGGTAGGCAACGATGTTCTTGGCCACGCTCGGCGTGATGCCCGACACGTAGCCCAGTAGGCTCGCGCTCGCGGTGTTGACGTCGACGCCCACGCGGTTGACGACGTCCTCCACCACGTGGCCCAGCGTGCGCGAAAGCTCGGCCTGGTCAAGGTCGTGCTGGTACTGGCCCACGCCGATGGACTGGGGCGGAATCTTGACGAGCTCGGCCAGCGGGTCCTGCAAGCGGCGGCCCAGGCTCATGGCGCCGCGCACGGTGACGTCCAGGTCGGGATACTCTTGGCTCGCGAGCTCGGAGGCGGAGTACACCGACGCGCCGGCCTCGTTCACGATGGTGTAGCGCAAGCCGGGCGCCTGCTCGGCAATGAACTCCGAGACGACTTCCTCGGTCTCGCGGCTGGCGGTGCCGTTGCCGATAACGATGGTGTTGACGCCGTCCTTTTTGACGAGGCGGGCGAGCTCGCGCTTGGTGCCGGCGACGTCGTGGCGCGGCTTGGTGGGGTAGACCACGCCGTGGTCAAGCAGCTTGCCGGTCTCGTCCATGACGGCGACCTTGCAGCCGGTGCGGTAGCCCGGGTCGAGCGCGAGCACGCGGGCGCCGCGGACGGGGCGGGCCGAGAGCAGGCCCTCAAGGTTCTTGGCAAAGACGTTGATGGCCTCGGTCTGAGCACGGACGGTGAGCTTGGCGCGGGCCTCGCGCTCCAGCGAGGGGGCCATCAGGCGCTTGTAGCCGTCGGCGATGGCGGCGTCAAAGACGGGCGCGAAGACGCCCTGGCGGCGGGGCCAGCGGCTGCCGAGACGCGCCGTGGCGGCAGCGCCGTCGACGTTCACGCGCACGCGGAGCTTGCCCTCGCGCTCGCCGCGGTCGATGGCCAGCACGCGGTGGTTGGGGATGCGGCGCAGCGGCTCGTCAAAGTTGTAGTAGGGCTCGTAGGGAGTCTTCTCGGCGGGGTCGGTCGCCTCGACAACGATGTCGGCGGTGTTTTGCGTAAAGGCGCGCAGGTCGGCGACGTTCTCGGGGTCCTCGGCCACTGTCTCGGCCACGATGTCGGCGGCACCGGCGAGCGCCTTCTCGGCGGTGTCGAAGCCGGCGTCCTCGTTGATATAGGCCGCGGCGGCGTCGAGCGCGCTGCCCTTGGCCGAGGCCTGCATGATGATCATATTGGCGAGCGGCTCCAGGCCGGCCTCGCGAGCCTTCTGCGCGCGGGTCATGCGCTTCTTGCGGTAGGGCTTGTAGAGGTCCTCGACGCGCTGGAGCTGCGTGGCCTCGCGAATCTGCTGCTCGAGCTCGGGCGTGAGCTTGCCCTGGGCGTCGATGAGCAGGATGACGTCCTCTTTGCGCTGCTCAAGATTGCGCAGGTAGGACAGGCGCTCGTCGAGCGCGCGCAGGGCGACGTCGTCCATGCCGCCCGTGGCTTCCTTGCGGTAGCGCGAGATAAAGGGGATGGTGTTGCCCTCGTCGATGAGCTTGACGGCCGCTTCGACATTGGCGGCCTTAAGGTTGAGCTCGCGGGCGAGCTGGGCGATAAGATCCATGGAACTCCTTGCGTTTAAGGTGCGTTTGCAGCACAGGGCTACCAAGGATACCACCCGTCCCAAAAGACTGTTTTGAGGCCGCGCCACGAAAACGGCCTATCTACTACGTTTGACCCGCAGGGGGCGACCATACGCTGGTTTTTCGAAAATCGGCAAGCCGTCTACCTGCACTGATAATTGTCCTTGGGGGAAGCGGGCACTGCGGGGGCGCGTCAACAGCGCGCGATTTCCGCGTCGCAGCGCTACCCTGATGCTGAACGCCGGGACGATGACCCACTGACCTGCTGACGCCTCTTCGGCC
>DBGEDL010000031.1:0-47941 GCA_048375035.1 Collinsella sp. | reverse complement strand
CGGGGCGGGTTAAGTTTGTCGCGAGTTCCGCACGCAAAGGAAAGCACTTAATGTGCTTTCCGTCTTGCGCAGGACTGTAGAGCAGCAAACTTAACCCGCCCCGGCCCCCGATGGCCCCAGACCGGAGGGATGGACCAGTTCAGATGGGGCTTTGATGCATGGGTGGTCTGCTGTTGTGCAAATGGGTATCATACTGTGGTTACTGCGTCGACTCTGTGATGCATGTTTGTACGTTCCCGGCGGTCGGTTTGCCAGAAGCGCCCCGTCGGTTGTTCCAGACCCGTTTCGAAGAAAGGAAACCAGACTAACCTATGGCAGCTAAACAATCATCTCCCTTGAAGATCATTCCGCTCGGCGGTCTTGACGGCATCGGCAAGAACATGACGGTCTTCGAATGCGGCGACGACATGGTGCTCGTTGACGCTGGCCTCATGTTCCCCGACGATTCCCAGCCCGGTATTGACCTGGTGCTTCCCGACTACACCTATGTTCTGGAGAACGAGGAGAAGCTCCGCGGTATCGTCGTCACCCACGGCCACGAGGACCACACCGGTTCGCTTCCGTACCTGCTGCAGGACCTCAACAATAAGGTGCCCATCTTTTCGAGCAAGCTGACGCTTGGCTTTATCGAGGGCAAGCTTTCTGAGTTCCGCATCCGCGCGCCCAAGTTCCGCGAGGTCAAGGGCGGCAGCCATGTCAACCTCGGTGGCATCTCGCTCGACTTCTTCTCGATGACGCACTCCATCCCCGGTGCTCTGGGCGTTTTCATTCGCACCAACCAGGGCACCGTTATGCACACCGGCGACTTTAAGCTCGATCAGACGCCCATCGATGGTGTCACGCCCGACTATGCCGCTATCAGCCGCTTTGCCAAGCAGGGCATCGACCTGCTGCTTTCCGACTCCACCAATGCCACGGTTCCCGGCTTTACCAAGTCCGAGGCCGAGGTCGGTCCCAACTTGCTACACGCCATCAAGAACGCCCCGGGTCGCGTGTTCGTAGCGTCGTTCTCGAGCCACATCCATCGTTTGCAGCAGATCTGCGATGCCGCTCGCAAGTGCGGTCGCAAGGTCGTTGTGACCGGTCGCTCCATGCTCACGAACACCCGCGTGGCGCGCGAGCTGGGCTACCTCAACATCGACGATGCCGATATTATCGATGCCTTTGATATCGATAATTTGCCTGACGACAAGATCGTCGTCATGTGCACTGGTTCGCAGGGCGAGCCGCTGTCGGCCCTGTCCCGCATGGCCAACGGCGAGCACAAGACGCTCTCTATCCACGAGGGCGATACCGTCATCCTCTCAGCAACTCCCGTTCCCGGCAACGAGAAGGCCGTCCAGCAGGTCGTCAACAGCCTGGCCAAGCTCGGCTGCGACGTGTGGGATAAGAACCGCGCTCTCGTTCACGTTTCCGGTCACGGTAGCCAGGAGGAGCTCAAGCTCCTGATGGCCATGGCCAAGCCCACGTACTTTATGCCGGTTCACGGTGAAGCCGTGCATCTGCGCGCCCATGCCCAGCTGGCCCGCAAGATGGGTCTCAAGGACGATCATATCTTTATCCTCGACAACGGCGACACGCTCGAGATGCGCGGCGGTATCGTTAAGCGCGGTACGCCCGTCGAGTCCGGCGTCGTTTACGTCGACGGCCTGCGCATCGGCGATACCGACCCCATCGTCTTGCGTGATCGTCAGAAGCTCGCCAACGACGGTATGGTTACCGCTGTTGCCATCGTCTCGCTCAAGCACAAGAAGATCGAGGCCATCGAGTTCTCGGGCCGCGGCGTCTCGTTTGCCATCGACGACCAGTTCTCCGAGGATGCCTCCGCGTCCATTATGAAGACGATCGAGAAGGGCAAGTTCAGCTTTACGAGCAGCGGTTCCGATGCCATTCGCAAGGCCGTGCGCGACTCGCTCTCCAACTTTATCTGGAGCCGTACGCGCACTCGTCCGATGATCATCCCGGTCGTCATGGAGGTTTAGTTTGGCGCGCGGATCTGCACAAAACGCCAAAGGCAATAAGCCCAACAACCAACCGGCATCTGCTAAGGGTGCCGGTTCCCATCTGCGTGCCAATAAGGGCCACGAGTTCGAGTTCGATGATTTCGAGCCCTTGGTCGAGCCCTCGGCCAACCGCGATATCGCCGGCGTGGTCATTGCCGTTTTGGCGATTGCGTCCTTTATTGCCGTGATTTCGCCGGCGACTGCGCCCGTTACGGCTGCGGTTGCCGGTTTCTACCACTTGGGCTTTGGTCTGGGCGCCTACGTGCTGCCGATCGTCATTTTGCTGTTTGCCGCCACGCTCTTTTTAGGCGAGGACTCGCCGCTCAACGCGCGCTCTTTTGCGGGCGGCGCCGTGGTCTTTATCGCCGTCGTCTCCATTCTTTCGTTGATGGTGCCAGGTACGAGCGACTCGTGCGACCTTATGTTCACGCCGCAAAATCTGTCCGCCTCGGGTGGCTACATTGGTGCGTTTATTGCGAGTGCGCTGCAGAATGCCCTGGGTAAGCCTATCGCGATGGTAGTCCTGTTGGGCCTTGTCGTCGTGGGCCTGGTCATCATCGGCTTTTCGGTGGGTGGCGTTTTGCGCTCTGCTCGCGACCGTGCGGCCGATTTTGCCGAGCGCCGTCGTGCCGATGTTAACGCGAGCCCGTGGGGTGACGATGAAGCCCTGTCGGTGCCCGGCGTTGCCCGTCCTCACCTGAGCATTCTTCGTCAAAAGGGCTCCGATGCTGCCGTGACCACGGTCATGGGCAACGATGTGGACCCGGTTTTGGACGATGACGACGAGGACGAGGATCCGTTTGTCGACGTGTCCGATGCCGTGGAAGCTGAGCGCGCTAAGACGACGCTGTTGCCGCGCCGCCATGCCAAGAAGGGCAAGGCTGCGCCCAAACTCAATACGAGTGATCCCGACCCGTCTTGGTCCGAGAGCGAGATTGAGCTCACCGAGGGCGATGACGAGGACGACGAGGCTCCGATTGAGACCGCAAAGACAACTTTGCTGCCGCGTCGCCATGCAAAGCGCGACCAGGTAACCGGTCAGCTTTCGATGGAAGACGACCCCGATAAGATCGACGAGTCCGAGCCGCCGTTTGCCGTGAATCCTGTCTCGGCAGCACCTCAGATCCCCGACTTCTTGAAGCATCCCAAGGTTGCCGATGCGCCTGCCTTGAGTGCTGTCGAATCGGCTGCGGCTCGTGATGGGCGAGCGGACGGCGGCGCCGCAGATAACGAGGGCGAAGAAGAGGACGGCCTCAAACTTCCGCCACTTGAGATTCTGCATGCCAACCCGCAGTCGGCTTCCTCCGCGTCTTCTGACAAGGAGCTGGAACAGACTGCCGAGTCGCTTCAGTCCACCTTGCTGGAGTTTGGTCGTAGTGCCCGCGTGGTCGGCTGGATCGCCGGCCCCACGGTGACGACCTTTAAGCTGCAACCTGGCGAGGGCGAGCGCGTGAGCAAGATTTCGAGCCTCGAGGACGATATCGCGCTATCGCTTGCTGCCCAGTCGGTGCGTATCTTTGCCCCGATCCCCGGCACCTCGCTTGTGGGTATCGAGATCCCCAATCGCAAGCGCCAGAACGTCAACCTGGGCGACGTGCTTCCCTATGTGAAGGGCGGTCCGCTCGAGCTCGCCATCGGTCGAGATGCCGAGGGTACGCCGGTCGTCGCCGACCTTGCCAAGATGCCCCACCTGCTGATCGCCGGTACCACGGGTTCCGGTAAGTCGGTCATGATCAACTCCATCATCACGACCTTGCTCATGCGCGCCCTTCCCGAGGACGTTCGCCTGATCATGGTCGACCCCAAGCGCGTCGAGCTTGCGGGCTATAACGGTCTGCCGCATCTCTATGTGCCCGTGGTGACTGAGCCCAAGCAGGCCGCGAGCGCTCTGCAATGGGCCGTGTCCGAGATGGAGCGTCGCCTGAAGGTCTTCGAGCGTCTCAACGTGCGTAAGATCTCGACCTACAACGAAAAGCAGGCCGCCGGCGAGTTTGAGCATTACGATAACCCGCCGCAAAAGATGCCCTACCTGGTCATCATCATCGACGAGCTTTCGGACCTGATGATGGTCGCCGGCAAGGACGTGGAGGCCTCGATCGTGCGTATTGCTCAGCTGGGCCGTGCCGCCGGTATCCACCTTATCGTGGCCACGCAGCGCCCGAGCTCCAACGTGGTGACGGGCCTCATTAAGGCCAACATCACCAACCGCATCGCCTTTAACGTTGCCACGGGCATCGACTCGCGCGTCATCATCGACCAGATGGGTGCCGAAAAGCTCACCGGTTTGGGCGACATGCTGTTCTCCAAGGTCGACTGGGGCAAGCCTCGCCGTATCCAGGGTTGCTTTGTCTCGGATGACGAAATCAACGAGATTGTCGAGTTCGTCAAGTCGCAGAGCGAGCCCGACTACCACGAGGAGATCCTGTCTGCCGTGGCGCCCGCTTCTATGTCCATGGCGGGTGGCGGCGGCATTGTCCGCACCGGAGTCGCCGAGCCGCAAGACGATGATCCGCTCATTTGGGAAGCCGCCCATATTGTGGTGGAATCGCAACTTGGCTCCACATCTGGCCTGCAACGCCGTCTGAAGGTTGGCTATGCGCGTGCCGGGCGTATTATGGATATGCTGGAAGAAAAGGGTGTCGTCGGCCCGCCCGACGGTTCCAAGCCGCGCGAGGTCCTGTTGGACGAGGAGGGGCTTGCCGCGCTGGAGTCTGTCGACGCCGAGATGGCACGTGAAGATCGTGAGTTTGGAGGATTCTGATGGCTGCACGCTTTGGTGACATGCTGCTTGAGCAGCGTCGCCGAATGGGCCTTTCCATTCAGCAAGTCGCCAACACCATCAAAATCAGGCCGCAGATCATCGAGTTTTTCGAGACCGGTAACTTTGCTTCGATGCCGCCGCGCGGCTATGCGCAGGGCATGATTTCGAGCTATGCTCGCTTTTTGGGCCTCAATCCGCGCGAGGTCGTCAATGCCTACTTTGACGATCTGATGGCATACGAACGCGAGACGTCGCAGCAGGGCGGTCGTTTTCAGGACGCCGCCGGCTACGTCAATTCGCGTTCCTCGGTCGATAACGGGCGCTTCCTGATGGTTCAGGGCGGTCGTTCGACCCGCTATGGACAGCGGCCTCAGCAGGCCGGCTATATTACCGAGACGGGTTCGGGCGAGGAGATTCGCTCACAGCGTGACCGGTTCCGCAGTACGCCGATGCCCGAGGACCGTGCACTTCCCGCTGCCCGAGGCGTGGCGCGTGACCCTCGTGCCGGCTACGGCGACGGCGGCTATTCCGATCGCGGTTACCGCGGTGCCTCTACGGGACGCTCTCGCGGTGGCTATGCGGATGCCGATACCACGCAGGTGACGCCGCGTCTTCGCTCTCAATCACAGCCGTATGGCCAGCGCTCTTCGGCTCCGCGTTCGGGCCAGCGTGGCTATCAAGGCCGCGGTGAACTTGCGCCCCGCTCGGGTCAGCGCAGCCTTCAGGGCCAGGGTGGCTATCGCGGCCGTTCCGATAGCAATCGTGGTCGTATGCCTCAGGGAGGCGGCCGCAGCAGTTCCGGTCGTGGACGCGGCGGATCACGTACTCCTCAAAACAACGGGCTCGATCCGCGTATCGTCTACGCCGGCATCGGTGCCGTTGCGCTGCTGTTGATTGTGCTCATCGTGGTGCTTCTGCGCGGCTGCGCATCTTCGGCGCCCGAGACCACGCCCGAGACGCCCACTGCTACCAAGACGACGACCAAGAAGTCTTCTAAGAAGACCGAAACGTTCGACGAGGACGAAGACACCGATGAGGCGACGGATGAGTCGACTGACTCGGACGCTACCAAGACAACGGCCAAGAAGGAAGAGAACGAGGTCACGAAGGTCAAAGTCTCCGTTGCCAAGGGAAAGACCGCGTGGATTGAGGTCAAGGTCGACGGCAAGTCGGTCTATGGCGCCCAAGCGACTGGCCCCTTTGAGCAGGAGTACACGCCCGAGTCCTCGATCGAGATCACCACGTCCAAGCCTTCCGATGTCACCGTTACCAAGAACGGTGAAAAGGTCCGTTACGATACCAAGACCTCGGGCGTGGCGCGTGTGACGATCACCGTTCCCAAGAAGGAGACGACTGATTCCGAGAATGGTGAAAGTTCTGATGGTACCGACACCACCGATGGTGCCGATACCACCGACGTTACCGATGCCCAGTCCACGGATGGCGCCGATACCGCAACTGACGGTCAGACACCCACCGATTCTACCGACTATTCGTACGATAGCTACTAAGCCGCTCGTACGCGAAAGGAAACATCATGGCTAAAGATTCCAGCTTCGACGTCGTGTCCGAGGTCAACATGCAAGAGGTCGACAACGCCTTCCAGCAGACCACGCGCGAGATTTCCCAGCGCTATGACCTTAAGGATTCCGGCGCCACGATCGAGCTTTCGAAGGGCGACAAGCTCTTTACGATCAGCGCCCCGGCTGACTTTGTCTCTAAGCAGATTATCGACGTGCTGAGCTCCAAGCTCATCAAGCGCGGCATCGACCTCAAGGCTGTCTCGTGGGATGCTCCGCAGGCGGCGTCGGGCGGCACCGTGCGCGTGCTCGGCCATATCGTCGAGGGTATCGACCAGGCGACCGCCAAGAAGATCAACAAGGACATCAAGGACCAAAAACTCAAGGTCAAGGTGACCATCGAGGCCGACAAGCTGCGTGTTTCCTCTGCTTCGAAGGACGCGTTGCAGACCGTGATCCAGTTCCTGCGCGACCAGGATTACGGCCAGCCGCTACAGTTCACCAACTACCGCTAATATCATTCGAAAGGACCGCTCTCCAACATGGATACACCGTTGGGCTCCGTGCTCTACATCACCCTCGGGTGCGCTAAGAACGAGGTTGACACCGACCGCATGCGTTCTCTTTTGACCGCCGCAGGCTACGAGGAAGCATTCGACCCGCAGGATGCCGATATCGCCATCGTCAATACATGCTCGTTCCTCGCCTCCGCAACGTCCGAGAGCATCGAGACCACGCTCGAGCTCGCCAACGAGGTTCAGGACGGCGTTCGTTCTTGCCCCATCGTCATGTGCGGCTGTGTGCCGTCGCGCTATGGCGACGACCTGCCTGACGAGCTGCCCGAGGTCGCTGCCTTTGTGAAGGCCGACGAGGAGGACGGCATCGTGGCGGTCATCGATGGCGTACTGGGTGTCGAGCGTGAGATCGCAGCCTATATTCCGCAGGTCAAGCGCACTGTCGAGGGTGCTGTCGCCTACGTCAAGATCTCCGATGGCTGCAATCGTTTTTGCAGCTTCTGCATGATCCCCTACATTCGCGGTCGCTATCATTCGCGCAATGCTGAGAGCATTATCTCCGAGGTGCGCGACCTGGTTGCCGGCGGTGTGCGCGAGATCGTGCTGATCGGCCAGGACACGGGTATTTGGGGCACCGACTTTGCCGACGAGGACGTCGCCGAGGGCTCGTCGCGCAATCTGGCACAGTTGCTGCGTGCCGTCGCTGAGGCCGTGCGCCCGCACAACGTCTGGGTCCGCGTGCTCTACCTGCAGCCCGAGGGCATGACTGACGAACTCATCGAGACGATACGCGATACGCCCGAGGTGCTGCCCTATATCGATATCCCCGTGCAGCACTGCGACGCGCGCATCCTCAAGGCCATGCGTCGCTCCGGTTCGCGCCAGGAGCTCGAGGACCTGTTCCGCGACCTTCGCGAGCGCATCCCCGGTATCGTGATTCGCTCCACGGCCATGGTCGGCTTCCCGACCGAGACCGACGACGAGTTTCGTGATCTTATCGACTTTATGGACACCGTCGGCTTTGACTACACGAGCGTCTTTGCCTACTCGCAGGAGGAGGGCAGCCTGGCCGCTAAGATGGAGGGTCAGGTCGACGAAGAGGTCAAGCTCGAGCGCGCCCAGGAGGCCATGGACCTGGCCGAGTCGCTCGGTTTTGCCGCCACCGCCGCACATGTGGGCGAGCGCGCCCAGGTGATCGTCGACGGTATCGAAGAAACCGAGGACGGCGCCGAGCTGATCGGCCATGCCTGGTTCCAGGCGCCCGATTCCGATGGCGCGGTGCACTTGGATGCCAGCGAGGCGTCTGTGGGCGATATTCTGACTGTCGAGTTTACCGATAGCTTCTGCTATGAGCTTATCGGCCATGTTGTGGAGTAGGAGAGCATCGTGGCAAACGAGAGCAATAAGGAACTGACGAGTGTTTGGACGCCCGCCAACATCGTGACGTGCGTTCGCATCGTTTTTATCCCGGTGTTCATGATCGTGTCGGCGCTTTCTCACACGAGTGTTGCCGGTACGGATTGGAGCACCTTCGACGGCCCGCTCGCCGCCGCTGCCTTCATTCTGTATGTGATCCTGTCGTGCACCGATAAGGTCGACGGTTATCTGGCGCGTTCGCGCAACGAGATCACCGACTTCGGTAAATTCTTGGACCCCATCGCCGATAAGCTGCTCGTGTTTTCGGCCCTGCTGCTGTTCTTGGATTTTGGCGCGGTGACCGTGTGGTCCGTGTTCATTATCCTGTTCCGTGAGCTTCTGGTGAGCGCCCTTCGCATGGTCGCGAGTGCGGCCGGTGTGGTCGTTGCGGCCGATAAGCTCGGCAAGTACAAGACGGCGACCACGATGGTCTCCATCTGCGGTTACCTGTGCGTTTTTGCTATGGCCGGCTTGCACCTTGGTCCGGTGGCGCTGACGCTCGGCATCTACTCGGTGTCGCGCTTCCTGTATGCCGTTGCCGTTGTCTTGACCGTTATCTCGGGCGCCCAGTACTTCTGGAACTGCCGCAAGATCGTCTTTTCGGTCTAGGTCCTGGTGGGTATGACGGACTCTTTTGAGCAGATTTCCGCACATAACGAGGAGCTGGCGCGCGATATCGTCGAGCGCGCGAGCGCTCGGGGTGTGACGGTTTCGACGGCTGAGTCGCTGACGGCGGGTATGATCGCCTCGACGATTGCGGATATCCCGGGCGCCTCGGCGGTGCTGCGTGGCGGTGCGGTGACCTACTGCGATGAGATTAAGCATCGCGTGCTGGGTGTTGAGCAGGAGACGCTCGACCGCTACACCGCGGTGTCGCATCAAACTGCGCGCGAGATGGCGTCGGGTTCGCTGGAGCTGTACCAGAGCGATATTGCAGTGAGCGCAACGGGTTATGCCGGCCCCGGCGGTGGTACTGAGGACGATCCTGCTGGCACTTTCTATATTGGCTGGGCACATCGTTCCGCCGATGGGGGAGTGCCGGTCGTGGACTCTGTGCGCTGCCACTATGAGGGCGACCGTTCGTGTGTTCGTGCCCATGCGGTCACGGAGGCATTGGGTCGCATTGTCTGCGTGCTCGATTCTATGGAATAGACGTGTTTTAAGGGGCCTCCGGGCCCCTTAATTGTGGAGATGGGGACCTTAGGCTCATTTGGCGTTTGTGCTGGTTGTAGACGTAATTTTGCCTGCCTTGTTCATATTTGGTCCTTTGTGGTCAAGCATTTGGTCAGTGTTTGGTCGGCGTTTGGTTGGGTTTTGGAAAGACCGCCTGCATATGATTTATCTGAACGGTTGACCACGAACAGCCGTTCGTTTATTATCGATGCAGGTTGTTAAGAGGAGGGCTATTCATGGCCAAGAATTCAGGTCCCGTACGTACCGTTCATGCTCGCACGACGGGTAAAGAGCGCGATGAGATGATCGCCACCACCAAGGCCGAGATCGAGAAGAAATTCGGCCAGGGTTCCATCATGAGGTACGGCGACGGTGGCCCCGAGCTCGAGGTCGAGGCCATCCCTACGGGCGCTCTGGCACTCGATGCCGCTCTGGGTATCGGCGGTGTGCCGCGCGGCCGAATCGTCGAGATCTACGGTCCCGAGTCCTCCGGTAAGACGACGCTTTCGCTCGAGATCTTGGCCGAGGCCCAGGCAATGGGTGGCGTTGTGGCATTTATCGATGCCGAGCACGCGCTCGATCCCACGTATGCCGCGCGCATCGGCGTGGATATCGACGAGGTGCTCATTTCCCAGCCCGATACGGGTGAGCAGGCGCTCGAGATCGTTGACATGCTTGTGCGTTCAGGTGCCATCGATGCCATCGTTGTCGACTCCGTCGCCGCGCTGACCCCGCGTGCCGAGATCGAGGGAGAAATCGGCGACACTACGGTCGGTCTTCAGGCTCGCCTGATGAGCCAGGCGCTCCGCAAGCTCGCCGGCTCGCTGTCTAAGTCCAACACGACGTGCATCTTCATTAACCAGCTGCGTGAGAAGATCGGCGTCATGTTCGGCAACCCCGAGACCACGACGGGCGGTCGCGCCCTTAAGTTCTTCTCTTCGGTGCGTATCGACATTCGCCGCATCGACAGCATTAAGCTTAAGGACGAGGTTATCGGTAACCGCGTGCGCGCCAAGGTCGTTAAGAACAAGGTGGCAGCTCCGTTCCGTTCTGCTGAGTTCGACATCATGTACGGTACGGGCATCTCTAAGGAGGGCTCGATTCTGGACATGGCTGTCGAGTGCGGCATCTGCAAGAAGATGGGCTCCTGGTTTGCCTATGGCGAGGACAAGCTCGGCAACGGTCGCGAGGCCGCCAAGGCTTTCCTGCGCGAACACCCCGATTGCGCCGACGAGATTGAGCATAAGGTTCGCCTTGCCTGCGGACTTGAGTTTGATGACGATGCTCCGTCTGAGGTCGAGCTGACCGATCAGCCTGCGCCTGAGGAGTTTGATGAGCTTTACGCCATCGATGGTTCCGCTATGCTCGATGATGACGACGAGTAGCGGTTACGCTCATGTCGTATACGGTGACCGAGGCCACGGTCGTCTTTCCCGATAAGAAGGCGGCCTCCTCGTTTTCGAGCGGGTATGCGTCCAAAAAGCCTTGCGCACATATCGATTGTGAGCTTGAGGACGGTTTTGAGCGGTCCATTTGGATTCCCATGCGGGTCGCGCGCCTGTATGTCAAAAACCGCCCCGATCTTCCCTGTGATTGGGACAACTTTCGTGAGGCGGTGCAGCTCATCGAGCGTAAATGTGCACTTACCATGGTGACCGAGATGCTATCGCGCCGCGACCATGCGACGGGTGAGGTCCGTGACAAGCTGGCTCGCTACGGCTTTCACCAGCCCGCGATCGATTTCGCCGTCGAGCGCGCCACCGAGTATCACTTTTTAGACGAGAACCGCTTTTGCTCGTACTTTATCGAGGAGCGCAAGCGGCGCGGTTGGGGACAGCGCAAAATCGAGACCGAGCTCAAGCGACGTCATGTTGTGCTCGATGACATTCCCGGTTATCCCGAGGATTATTTTGCCGTCGAAGACGATTTGGCGCGTGCGTCAGCCCTGCTCGCCAAGCGGCGTGTTCCAGAGACGCGTGGATTCGAAAAACTGGTTCGGTTTTTGATGGGCAAGGGCTTCTCGTATCACATCGCCGCCGATGCCGTTAAGGCACGTCTCGATGCCGAACGCGAGGAATGTGCGGTTTAGGCGTATGCGTTTTGTGGCCCTGCCGTTCACCGCGTTTTAGCCGCCGTGCCGGGGCCATTTATTTGACAGTTGTTGTGGTTCAACGTACGATAAACACTGTCATTTGCTTTGTGATATGTGCTCATCTGTTATGAGTTTGTTTATATGTTTATCTGTATCCGACCCGCATAAGCTGCGCCCATATTACTCAAATGTCGCGAGCCGTTCGTAAGGACGGTTCGCTTTGTTGTGTAACGAATCCATAAAAAGGAGTGAGCATGCCTATCATCGCAGCGCTCGTTGGCATCGTTTTGGGTGCCATCGCCGCCATTGCCTACATGCGCACCGCCAAGCAGGGTAGTCTTCACGAGGCCGACGAAAAGATCCAGTCGGCACACGCACAGGCTGAGTCCCTGATCGGTGATGCTAAGCGTCAGGCCGAGACCCTCAAAAAAGAGGCTCTGCTCGAGGCTAAAGAGGAGATCATCAAGAACAAGCAGGCCGCCGAGGCCGAGGACAAGCAGCGTAAGAGCGAGATTCGTACGCTCGAGAACCGTGTGATGCAGCGCGAGGAGTCCCTCGATCGCCGAAACGACGCTCTCGACAAGCGTGAGCACCAGCTGTCCAGCCAGGCCGGTCAGGTCGAGAAGCGCTCTCGCGAGCTCGAGGAGCTCTGCGCCAAGCAGACCTCCGAGCTCGAGCGTATCGCCGACCTGACCCGCGAGGATGCCCACAAGGAGCTCCTCGATAAGGTTCGCGGCGAGGTCACCCACGAGGCCGCCACGATCATTCGCGAGTCCGAGCAGCAGGTTCGCGCCGAGTGCCACAAGACCGCCCAGGAGATTCTGTCCCTGGCGATTCAGCGCTGCGCTGCCGACCACACAGCCGAGGTCACCGTTACCTCCGTGCACATTCCCTCTGATGACCTCAAGGGCCGTATCATCGGTCGCGAGGGTCGCAACATCCGGACCTTCGAGCAGGTTTCCGGCGTCAACCTCGTGATTGACGACACGCCCGAGACCGTCGTTCTTTCGAGCTTCGACCCGGTCCGTCGCGAGACTGCCCGCGTTGCCCTCGAGAACCTCATTGCCGACGGCCGCATTCACCCCGCCCGCATCGAGGAGATGTACCACAAGGCTGCCGACCTGGTTCAGCAGCGCGTGCGCGAGGCTGGCGAGCAGGCTGCCTTCGACACCGGCATCCATGACTTGCATCCTGAGATCGTTAAGACCCTGGGCGCCCTGCGTTACCGCACTTCGTTTGGCCAGAACGTGCTGCAGCACTCGCTCGAGGTGTCCGACCTGTGCGGTGTTATGGCTTCTGAGCTTGGCCTGGATGTCGTGACCGCTAAGCGCGCTGGCCTGCTGCACGACCTGGGCAAGGCTATCGACCACGATGTCGAGGGTCCGCACGCCGTCATCGGCGCCGAGCTTGCCCGTCGTTATGGTGAGAAGCCCGTTATCGTCCACGCTATCGAGGCTCACCATGCCGATGTCGACCCCAACACGGTGCTCGACGTCCTGGTACAGGCTGCCGATGCCGTCTCCGCCTCTCGCCCCGGTGCCCGTCGCGAGTCTGCCGAGAACTACATCAAGCGCCTTGAGAAGCTCGAGGAGATCGCCAACTCCCATGACGGCGTCGAGCGTACCTATGCCATGCAGGCTGGTCGCGAGGTCCACGTCATGGTTCAGCCGGACAAGATTTCCGATGCCCAGTCCACGGTCCTGGCTCACGATATCGCCCATCAGATCGAGGAAGAGATGGAGTATCCCGGTCAGGTGCGCGTCGTCGTGATTCGCGAGAGCCGCGCTGTCGATATCGCTAAATAACATGAGCGACGCGAACGAGCTCATCTCATTTATCGCGTCGATGTCGGGGGAGGGCAACCTTCGCGTCGAGGAGAACCTTGGCGAGGGGTATGTCCGCCTCCGCGTTTCGGAGGCCGAGCGGCGCCAGGCAAAGCACGACATTCAGCATGTCGAGGATATCGTCATCGAAATGCTCCGTAATGCTCGCGATGCCGGCGCCGACAAGGTCTATCTCGCCACGACCAAGGAAGATGGCGTCCGCACGCTTGTCTTTCTGGATAACGGCTCGGGTGTTCCGCAGGATATGCAAGAGCGAATCTTCGATGCTCGCGTTACCTCAAAGCTCGAGAGCATGAAGATGGACCGTTGGGGCGTTCACGGTCGTGGCATGGCATTGTTTTCGATCAAGCAGAACACCGACGAGGCCCGTGTGGTCACGTCTGGTGTCAATCTTGGTTCAGCCTTTAAGGTGAGCGTTGCAGCCGACCGCCTCAGTGAGCGTGCCGATCAGTCCAGCTGGCCCCAGGCCGTCAAGGATGAGGACGGACGTTATGTCTGTGCTCGCGGTCCGCATAATATTATTCGCGCTGCCTGTGAGTTTGCGCTCGAGGAGCTGCGTGGTTGCGATGTCTATCTTGGTTCTCCGTCTGAGATTGCCGCGACCCTCTACGCTCAGGCATCTAGTCGGCTCGATACGTCGCGTCTCCTGTTCATTGATGACGAGAGCGAGCTTCCGGTTGTCGACCGTTTGGGCCTTGCCTCCGATGCCGAGGACTTTATCCGTATCTGTTCGGGTTTGGGTCTTGAGATGTCCGAGCGCACGGCCCATCGCATTTTGGCGGGGCAGATTAAGCCCGTTCGCGGTGTGACTGCGCGTCTGCTGCGCGAACGTGATTCGTCCTCGCATGCGCCGGCTCCTGTCGATCTTGCGAAGGATCGTCGCGGGCTACGTATTGCCAAGGATGACATGGCACAGTTTTCGCGTGCTGTGGAGCGCGACTTTAATGACCTTGCCGCCCTGTACTATCTCAATCTTTGCGGCGACCCAAAGATTCGTGTTTCGCGTGATCGAATCACCGTGACCTTCGATCTTGCCAAAGAGGAATAGTGCCTTTACCGAGTCCACTCGGTACGATAAACTTATTGCAGTTAAAACGTACTTTTAAACGCAGGAGTTTCTTCATGGATTGCCTGAAGGTATCAAGCAAATCATCGCCCGCGTCCGTTGCCGGCGCCATCGCCGGCATGGTCAAGGATGGTGTACCCGTCAACATCCAGTGTGTCGGCGCCGGTGCGGTTAACCAGGCCATTAAGGCCGTGGCTATCGCGCGCGGTTTTTTGATTCCAACCGGTTTTGATATTTCCTGCGCGCCCGTGTTCTCCGACATCCTCATTAACGGGGAGTCGCGCACGGCCATCCGCCTTTCTATCTACGTTCACCAGATCAATCGAGCTGCTATGGATAACGTCGTCATGGATGATGTTAAGCCTGTGGCATAGCTTATGCTTGCCTCGATTCGCCTCCCTTCCATCGTTAGGACTTATGCACATGGACCAGCGTTCCGTACGCGATATTCTTGCCGGTAAAACCTACTTTATCCGCACCTTTGGCTGCCAGATGAATCAGCACGATTCTGAGCGCGTGAGCGGTCTGCTCGATTCGTATGGCTGCCTCATGGCGCTCGATCCCGAGCATGCCGATATCGTTGTCTTCATGACATGCTGTGTGCGCGAGGCCGCCGATACTCGCCTGTACGGTCAGTGCAATTCCTGCAAAAGCCTGCCGCCTTCGCCTTCGAGCAAGCGTGTGGTTGCCGTGGGCGGCTGCATTGCGCAGCGTGATGGCGAGGGCCTGCTCACTAACGTCGATAACGTCAATGTCATCTTTGGCACGCATTCCATCGCACATGTGGCCGAGCTCATTGCCGAGGCGTTCCTTGACGGCAAGCGTCATATCCGCACTAATGAGCATGAGGATACGGATGCTATGAGCATGCCGTGGCATCGCGAGACCCAGTATCACGCCTGGGTGCCCATCATGACGGGCTGCAATAATTTCTGCACCTACTGCATCGTGCCGTACGTGCGCGGTCGCGAAAAGAGCCGCCCCTTCGAGGAAATTGTCGTCGAGGTGACCGGTTTGGTGCGCCAGGGCGTGCGTGAGATTACGCTGCTGGGCCAAAACGTTAACTCATATGGTCGCGATCTGTTTGGCAAGCCGCGTTTTGCTGATCTGCTGCGTGCCGTGGGCGATACGGGTGTGGAGCGCATCTTCTTTACCTCTTCTCATCCTAAGGATCTGCTGCCCGAGACCATCGACGCCATGGCCGAGACGCCTGCCGTTATGCCGCAGCTGCACCTGGCCGTCCAGTCAGGTTCGACGCGGATCCTCAAAGAGATGAATCGCCGTTATACACGCGAGGACTATCTGGGCCTGGTCGATCGCATTCGCAACCGCATGCCCGACATCGCGCTTTCCACCGACATCATCGTTGGTTTCCCCGGCGAGACCGAAGAAGATTTTGAACAGACGCTTTCGCTTGCCGAGACGGTTCGTTATGCGCAGGCCTACACCTTTATCTACTCCAAGCGTGCCGGTACCCCGGCTGCCGAGATCGATGACCCCACACCGCACGAGGTCATTCTTGAGCGTTTTAACCGTCTGGTGAAGGTTATCGAGACCACGGCGCATGAGTACAACCAGGGCGAGCTTCACACCGTGGTGCCCGCGCTCATTGAGGGTACGAGCAAGAAGAATGATGCTGTTCTTCTTGGTAAGAGCCCCAAGAACCAGACGGTGCATGCGCCGATTCCTGCAGGTTATAGCATCGATCAGCTCATCGGCAAGATCGTTGACGTCGATGTTGATGTCGCCAAGACGTGGTATCTGTCTGGCTCCGTTGTGGGCGAGCCTCGCTAATGATTTCTCCCGGTGCAAGTCTTTCTGCTGTAGCGATCGTCGGACCGACGGCGGTTGGTAAGAGTGATGTTGCCGACCGTTTGGCAGCTCGTCTTTCGTCCGAAGTGCTGTCGTGCGATGCGATGCAAATCTATCGCGGCATGGACATCGGTACCGCAAAGATGGCGCCCGATGAGTGCACGGCGCCGCTGCGTCTCGTCGACATTGTAGAGCCGGGTGTGGCATATTCTGCTGCGCTTTATCAGGCTGACGCTCGCGCGCATGTTGAACGTCTCCTTGGTTCGGGTTGCCTGCCGGTTTTTTGCGGAGGTACGGGGCTATATCTCAAGGCAGCCCTCGATGAGATGGACTTTCCCTCGGGTGAACTTGAGGACGATCGCCGTGTGGGCTATCAGGAGCTTGCCGAGCGTATTGGCGAGGAAGGACTTCATGCCCTGCTTGCCGAGCGCGATCCAGAATCGGCTGCTGTTATTCATCCCCATAACGTGCGCCGTGTGATTCGTGCGCTCGAGATGCATGATGATGGCGTCTCCTATGCGCAGCAAAAGTCTCAGTTTAGTGTTCCGCACGAGCATTATCATGCCCTATGGTTTGGTCTGACGCGTAATCGCGAGGTGCTTTACGAGCGCATTAATCTGCGCGTCGATCTGATGTTTGAGCAGGGTCTTGTCGATGAGGTCCGCGGTCTTATGGCCCAGGGGCTGGGAGATGCCCTGACGTCGATGCAGGCAATTGGCTATAAAGAGATCATTGATGCTTTCAATGGCGTGATGAGCATGGATGAGGCTCGCGAACTCATTAAGATGCGTTCGCGTCGTTATGCCAAGCGTCAGCTTTCGTGGTTTAAGCGCGATGACCGTATCGTGTGGTTTGATATGGATGAATGTACGATCGATGAGGTCGTTGAGGATATCCTGCATCGTATTGAGGCTGCCTAATGGCCCGTTTCCCCCTTGTTCCCACGGCACCCGAGCCCGAGCGTGCCATTTTAGTTGGTGTTGAGTGGCGCGACAATGCATGGCCGCTCGATCGCTCGCTTGATGAGCTGGAGCGTCTTGCCCACACAGCTGGTGCCCAGTGCGTGGCACGCTTGTCGCAGCGTTTGGTAAAGCCGTATCCTAAATCGTTTATCGGTTCCGGTAAGGTTGAAGAGCTGTGCGGCCTGGTGCATCGCATGGATGCCGATGTCGTTATTTTTGACGACGACCTGACCCCCTCGCAGCAATCCTATTTGGAGAAAGCCGTGGGCGAGCCGGTAAAGATTATCGATCGCACAGCACTGATCCTGGATATCTTTGGCCTGCATGCTCAGACGCGTGAGGGACGCCTGCAGGTACAGCTGGCACAGCTTCAATATTTGTTGCCTCGCCTGCGTGGCATGTGGAGCCATCTCGCCAAGGAGCAGACGCGCGGCGGCATCGGCTCACGTTTTGGTCAGGGCGAAAGTCAGCTCGAGGTCGACCGTCGCCTCATTCGTAATAAGATCGCTGCGCTTCGTCGTGAGCTCAAGCAGGTTGAACAGCGTCGCGATGTTCAATCCAAGAGCCGCATTGAGTCACCGGCGTTTCGCGTCGCGTTAGCCGGTTATACCAATGCCGGTAAATCGACGTTACTCAATCGTCTGACCGGCTCTACGGTACTTTCGCAGGACAAGCTGTTTGCTACGCTCGACCCGACGACGCGTTCGTATCGTCTGCCCGGCGGTCGCGGCATGACGATTACCGATACCGTCGGCTTTATTCAAAAGCTGCCCCATGGTCTGGTCGATGCCTTTAAATCGACGCTGTCCGAGGTTTTGGGTGCCGATCTAATTCTCAAAGTCGTAGATGCGTCTGACGAGGACTATGAGCGGCAGCTGAAGGCTGTCGACCGCGTGCTTGATGAGATCGGCGCCGGAGAGCGTTTAACGCTGACCGTATTCAATAAAATCGATCTTCTCGATAGCGTTGATCGATTGAGTTTCCGTCGTCGCTATCCGGAAGCCGTTCTGTTCTCGGCCCAAACGGGCGAGGGGCTCGACGATCTCGTCGATCGCATTGCTCGCGAGGCAGCTGCCACCGATGTGTTGCTTTCCGCTGATATTCCGTATCGCGAGGGCGCTCTCATCACGCTGGTGCATGAGCAGGGAACCCTTCTGCATGAGGAATATCTCGAGGACGGCGTTCGCATTGTGGCGAAGTTGCCGGCTCGTATTGCACCGCGGCTCGAGCGTTATCGCACCGAGTAGACGAGCTCCAAAATGCCCAGGATGATGGGCTGATGCAGCAGATAAAAGGGGAGTGCGTGACGTCCAAGGCCGGCGAGCACCGGCAGGGGGTTGGCGTAGGCCCAGCTAGGTACGGTCTTATCGATTCCCTGCGCTATGTGTGCGGCGAAGTATCCTGCAAGATACATAAAGATAAACGGGATGATGGGGTAGTAATCACCTGAGACAAACCCAGGGCTCGGAAATCCCAGCCACGCCAGGTAAGGGACAGGGTAGATCGTTTTGGGGATGATCCAGGTGAGGGCGAACAACACAAGGCATAGGGGCATGCCCCATCTCGCCGTTATCTGCTTAAGGACGGGATCGGTCAACGCCACGATGCCGGTGCATGCGGCCATGCAGTAGATGATGCCAAAATTAACCGAATCGTCGACTGAGACAAGTGTTGTTGCCAACCAGACGACGAGTGCTGCTAAGGCGTATTTGGCGGTACGTTTGATATTGTTGCGCGAAAGGGTGCACATCCAACCCGCGATAAACAAAAATACCCAGCTGATGCTGGCGCGCCAGATGTCTTGAAAGACTGACTGGGTAAACCAGGGCATATCCCAGCCGTACAGGTAGGCGAGATCATAGCAAGCGTGAAATCCTGCCATAGAAATCATCGTAAACCCGCGGACGGTATCAAAGATGGTGATGCGTTTTTGCATTACGAGAACCGGCGCATTAAACCGACAACTTTACCCAAAATAACGGGGTTCGTCGCATAAATGGGCTCCATAGTGTCGTTCTCGGGCTGCAAGCGCACGCGCCCCTGCTCCTTGTAGAACGTCTTGACGGTCGCTGAACCATCAATCATGGCCACGACAATTTCGCCGTTCATGGCACTCTTTTGTTCACGGACGATGATGTAATCGCCATTGAAGATGCCGACATTGATCATTGAGCTCCCATGCACCTCAAGGATAAAGGAACCCTGATCAGTGGCGATTTCGGTCGGGATAGTAAACGTGTCTTCGATATTCTGCTCGGCCAGAATGGGAATCCCTGCCGCGACGCGACCAACGAGCGGTAGCGAGACCGTTCCGCGAGGTGCGGTGGGCTCGTCAGATTTAGAAATTGAGACAGAGGAACCGTCCTCGTTAAAGAGTTCCAGGGCGCGCGGTTTGGTGGCATCGCGCTTGAGTAGCCCGCGCGCCTCCAGGGCAGAGAGATGGGCGTGCACGGTGCTGGGGGAGGAAAGGCCCACGGCAGAAGCCATCTCGCGCACGCTGGGCGGATAACCCTTCTCCTGCTGATATTCCTTGATGAAGTCGTAAATTTGCTGCTGACGCTTGGTAATTTTGCGAGCCATCAGGGCATCCTCTCTACCCATGTCAAACAAATGTTCGAATTTTGCTTGACAGGAACAACTGTTCGAAGATAATAATAACCGAACATTCGTTCTCGCGCTAGACATTTTTGTCCGCGCGGCTTGATAAAACTGTTCTCAGCAAAACACGCGAGAGGAGAACATGATGAACGTAACGAATATGGTCCAGGGAAACCTCGCCCTTAAGCTCGAGACGCCTGCAGAACCCACTTTTACGGTTGTTCAGGGTGGCCGCTCCGGCTTTCAGCCTTTGACCGTAAAGCCTGCGCGCAATCAGCAGGCTGTAGTCGCGCCGGCCCGCGTTGCCCTGAAGGTTCCGACGATTGTCGCCGTCGCCGTTGCGCTTACGCTCTTCTTTGTCCTCGCTATGTCGGTCTTTAGCGCTCGTCACGCCGCGTATGCCGAGTCCGTTTCCAACATTACCTACGGGACCATTCGCGTTCAGCCTGGCGATTCTCTTTGGTCGCTTGCCGAAGAATATCCAATCGAAGGCCTTTCCACGCAAGAGACTTCCGACATGATCCGTAGCGTCAATCATCTGGAGCATGGTTCGCTCGCCGCCGGTGCGCATCTTAAGGTTCCTGCTCGTTCGTAATCATTATCGCGCTGCGCATGGTACCCTTGTTATCGTTTAAGAGGAGGTACCATGCGCTGTCCCAAATGCGGCAAGGCACATACCCGCGTCGTTGATTCCCGTATGCAGGAGTCAAATAACACCATTAAGCGCCGTCGCGAATGTTGCTCGTGTAACTACCGCTTTACAACGTTCGAGCGATGCGAGGACCCTATCGAGGTCATTAAGTCAGACGGAACCAAGCAGCGGTTCGATCGCAATAAGCTGCTCGTCGGCTTGATGCGAGCCACCATCAAGCGCGATATCGACACTAAGAAGCTCAATGAGATTATCGATGACATCGAGGTCGAGCTGCGCTCTCGCACGCTGACGGCCGTCACGTCCCATGAGTTGGGTGACATGGTGCTCAAGCGCTTGGCCAAGATCGACAAGGTTGCGTACATCCGTTTTGCCTCGGTCTACCGTGATTTCAAAGACGTCGATGAGTTTCTGCAAGAGCTCGACAAGCTAAGGTGATTCCATGTCCAACATTACCGTCAACATAAAGCGTCTCGACCCCACCGTCGAGCTTCCCAAATACGCCCATCCCACCGATGCCGGCTTGGATCTGCGCTCCAACGAGGACTGCGTCCTGAAGCCCTTCGAACGTCGTCTGATCTCTACTGGGCTGGCCATCGCCCTGCCCGATGGCTACGCCGGCTTCGTCCAGCCCCGCAGCGGCTTGGCCATCAAGCAGGGCCTGTCTATAGTCAACACGCCTGGCCTCATCGACGCTCACTATCGAGGAGAACTTAAAGTCATCCTCATCAACCTAGACCCCACGAACAACATCCAAATCAACAAAGGCGACCGCATCGCCCAGCTAGTCATCCAAGAAGTTCCCACGGTCAATCTCGTAGAAGTACAAGACCTAGACGAAACCGACCGAGGAGCCGGCGGTTTCGGTTCTAGCGGCGTCGCTTAGTCGTTTACATACTGTCCGCTGACCGGCCCGACCCGCCTATATATCATCCCATGCTCAAACATTCTCGCTTCGCTGCGAAACTGCGCGCGGGACGATATATATGGGGCCTCCCAGGGGTGAGCTGCGTTTACGTGCTTGCAGCCGAAACGTCTTCTCCAGATATAGTAGAAAAAACCTTATAGCAAGCCGGTCCGATTAATGAAAAGTATCTTTATCGGATCGGCTTGCTAGCAAGAGTGAAATTTGTTTTCAAGTAAGAAGACTCCCGTCCGGGGCTCACCCATATCGTTCCACGCGCAGTTTCGCAGCGAGCGAAGCGAAGCGAGAATGTTTGAGCATGGAATGATATGGGTGAGCCCCGGACGGGCGGGATTCATGCGCCCCTGCGAAGCGAGAATGTTTGAGCACGGGATGATATATAGGGGCCTCCCGCAGGCAAGCGGACATAAAGACGCTAGCGGATATGCGCTGGCTTGCCGCCCCAGTAGAAGCGGCAGAAGGCTCGTTTGCGCTTTTGGGGTTTGCCTACGAGTTCCATGGTTGCGATGGCTATGTCTTCGGCTGCGTGGGGGCGGCGTAGTACTTCGCCGTTGATGAGTAGCGCTTTGAGTGATTCGGGATGGTCGTGCAAGTGACGTAGGGTAACGATGAGTTCTCGTGCCGTGGTGACGTGCATGCTGGCGCCCATGCCGGTGAGCATCGTGGTGTTGGCCTTTTCCTGGCCGTATGATTTGCCCAGCAGGATCATCGGCAGATGTGCGCATAGGCACTCGGTGACGGTGAGTCCGCCCGATTTGAGAATTGCCAGGTCGCAGCCGTGCATGAGGGCCGCCATGTCGTTCACGTAGTCCAGAACTGTGACGTTTTCGAGCTTCATGGCATCGAAGAGCGTCTTGAGGCGGGCGGCGTATTCCTTATCCTTGCCCGGCAAAAAGACAAAGTGCATGTCTTCGAAGCTGCGTAGGAAGGGGAGGGTGCGGTCCATCTCCGCGCGAAAGCGAACGTACGGTTGAGGCAAGCTGGCACCGGCCATTACCAGCACGACGGTCTTGTCGGTGGGGAGGTTGAACTTAGCTAGCTCTTCCTCGCGATCGTAATCCGTGTCGAATCCGGCGCGAATGGGAATGCCGGTAATGCGAATCTTTGTCTCGAGCACCTTGCGCCGACGCAGCGTTTCGGCCATAAATTCGTTGGCAACACAGAATAAATCGGTGTCCTTGTGGGGCCACCATCCCTCGACTTCGTAGTCGGTCGGTACACAGATGACCGGATAATCGATACCCGTAATTACGCGGGCGCCCACGGCAACATTGGCTGCCGTGATGTGCGTTGCAACCACGGCTATGGGCCTGCGGCTACGAATATATTCGTTGAAGGCGGGGAACATAATTCGCGACCATGCCGTTCCGCCACCCCAGAGAAGATGTCCCGTAAGTGTATATCGCCAGGTCAGGTCGTAAATGGGGCGTGTGGCTCCCGTAAAAGAAGCCGCGGTCTTATTGCCGTCGAATTTAATACGTCCAAAATCAAGGATATCGAGCACTTCAATCTCAATATCCTCGGGGATGCCATTGGTGCCGCGGATGAGGTCGAATGCCTGCGCAATCGCATTTGCGGCGGCCTTGTGGCCCGAGCCAACGGAGGCGTGCACAATGGTTACCAGTGGTTTTTGTGCAGGTGAAACGGTCATTTGCTCCGGTTGGGGAGTGGCTTGCATGGGCAGGGGAGCGCTATTGCTCGTCTGCGTTTGATCCATCGATAACTCCCCTTCAGCTTTGTTACGCGATTTATCATTGTAGTGCATGAGTGTCATGTTCACGTAAATTTGGGTATGAGCGCAAAGAACGCCAATCTTTCGACAGGAGGTCTCTTCATGACTACCCATCAGCCGATCGATGTTGCGATTATCGGTGGCGGCCCTGCGGGCTATGCTGCGGCCATTTATGCGGCGCGCTCCAACCTTACGACGACCGTGATTGAGCAGGGCATGTCGGGAGGGCAGATCGCCACAACCAATGAGGTCGAGAACTATCCAGGCATTCCGCTCTTGAGTGGCGCCGAACTCGGCGAGCGTTTTCGGCAGCATGCAGAGGGCCTGGGTGCACAGGTTACATGGAGCATAGTTACGGGTATCGATTACGATGTCGATGCAGCGCTGTTTACGGTGCATCACGATATGGGCGATACGCTGGCATCGAGCGTTATCGCTTGCATGGGTGCCACGCCGCGTCCGGCAGGTTTCTTTGGCGAGGATACGTATCGCGGTCGTGGCGTTTCGTATTGCGCGACGTGCGACGGCATGTTCTTTCGTGGCAAGCAGGTTTTTGTCATCGGCGGCGGCAATGCTGCCTGTGAGGAAGCCCTGTTCTTGTCAGAAATCGCCAACAGCGTGACCATCGTGCTGCGCCGCGATCAGTTTCGTGCGCCTGATGGTGTCGTTCAGAAAGTACTCGCAAAGGACAATATTACAGTTAGGTACCAAACTAGTATTGTGGAGCTATCGGGCGAAGCCATGCCAACGACGATCGCCTTTAAGGACAATGCATCCGGCGAGACTCATACCGAGTCATTTGAGCCCGGCTCGTTTGGCATCTTTATCTTTACCGGAACGCAGCCCCATACCGAGCTTGTTGAGCATCTAGTCGATCTGGCGCCTGACGGCGGCATTCTGACTGATGAATCCATGGCGACCCGCACGCCAGGTCTATTTGCCGCTGGCGATATCCGTTCCAAACGTTTACGCCAGGTTGTGACCGCTGTTTCGGATGGAGCCATAGCGGCAACCAGCGCATACGCATTTCTCCGTGGATAAGTACGATAATATATCTTATGTAAGGTTGCTATCTTTAAACAAAGTGGTTGGACGATGCATCAATGTGTTGTCCAACCACTTTTACTTGCCGGCTATGTGGTATGCAAAACTGGATAACCTAGAATACAATATAGAAAATGAACGGAGGACCTTTATGAACCACGTTAAACACGTTATTCCGATGTCCGATTCGTCGGTCAGTATTAAGCCTGAGGATATTCAGCCCACTGTGCTGCCCGATGCATTTATTCAGTCCGAAATCGTGCGTAAACTCAATACGTTGAGTCTGCCGCGCTATAACCAGTTGCCCAATGTGACGCTCTACCGCGACCAGGTCATTGAGTATGTTGCGCTGTGGATGGAGCCGCTGTCCATTTGCGTTGAGCACCCTGTCATTACGCCATCGATGATCAATAACTACGTGAAGGTCGGCCTGGTGCCTGCTCCGGTCAAAAAGCAATATGGCCGTGAGCAGATTGCCCGCCTGATCGCTATCTGCCTCTTTAAGCAGGTGCTACCTATTGCTGCGGTGCAGGCACTCTTTAACATTCAGCGTTTGAGCTACGATGCCCCGACGGCCTTCGATTATGTGGTCGATCAGCTCGAGGCATCGATTCGTTCGGCGTTTTCCGTCGAGCAGACGCCGGTTCCCGATACGGCGCATCAGATAACGCGTGAGTCGCTGCTTGTGCGCAGCGCGGTTTCATCCTTTGTTTCGAAGGCTTACTTGATGAGCTATCTCAAGTTCAACGGGTTTAATAGCTAGCCGAAGTATAAAACGGGCGGGACAAAGAGCCATCTGTCGCTTTGTCCCGCCCGTATTTTTGCTTGGTTGGACGTTATTTGCCCGAAGCTACGCCCATGCCGTAGCCGATGATGAGGCCGTGCATCTCGGCGTAATAGGAATCCAGGCCGTTGCAGGGCATGATGATAGTCTTGGAGCCTGGCCAGCGCTCAACAATTCGGCTGGCAAGTGCTTGGGCGCCTGCCTCATTCTCGACATGGTCGATAACGACCTCGCCGCCCGTAAAACCTTCGGCTTCCATGGTGTCGATAATCTTGTTGAGCATCTTCTTTTCACCGCGCGTGTGCCCGACGAGCTCGATCTCGCCTGCTTCGCTCGCGGTGCCCAAAATGCGGATATTGAGCTTGTTGGCAATGACGCCGGCGGCCTTAGGGATTCGTCCGGCCTTCGCGAGGTTCTGGTAGTTGCACAGGCTAAAGAGGATCTTGCTGTTTTGCTCTAGGGCATCAAAATAGCTGCAAGCATCATCAAAGGAAACATCCGGATTGCTTGCAAGATAGCGATCAAACAGCAAGAAGATCAGGTCCATCTTGCCTCCAGCGGCACGTGAGTTGACGAGATGGATTTGACGATCGGGGTCCTCGGCAAGGACCATATCGCGTGCCGTGGCGGCGGCGTTGTAGCTGCCCGAAACACCCTCGGAGATGGGCATACAGATTGTCTTATCGGCTAGCTTAAAGAGCTCGGCCCACTCCCCTACGCTGGGGCAAGCGCTCGAAGAGGCGCTCGACTCCGCCTGTACGGCACAATTGAGCTCGTGGACATCGAGTGACAAATCATCGACAAACTCACGCTCCCCCACTCGGATCTTGAGGGGTGCAAATGCATAGGTTGTATGAGGTGCGGTTGGTTGCCAATCGCGGAGGTTACAGCTCGAATCAGAAATAAGCGCCCAGCTCATAGAGGGTCCTTTCTAGTTGTTCCTCAATAATTATAGCCATCTTGCCGCTCTGTGCGAGATCTATCTAGTATTGAAAACTAGATAGACTGCCACACAAAAAAATGACGCTGCATCCAAAGTAATGGACCCCGCAGCCCGAAAGCCGCGAGGTCCACATTCGTTCGCTGTTAAAAAAGCTTAGTAGCGCACGAAGATGTAGTTGTTGTTCATGCCGGCTGCAACTGAGCTGATGATAACGCCCGTATTGTAGTCGGAAGCATGGATCATCTGACCGCCACCGATGTAAATGCCGGTGTGGTACGAGTTAACCACGACATCACCCGGCTGAGGATCGGACACACGGGTCCAGCCCATAAAGGTGCCGGTAGTGCCCAGGCGGCAATAACGGCCGGTGAGGCAGTAGCTCACAAAGCCGGAGCAGTCAAAGCTGTTCGGTCCAATGCCGCCCCAGGAATACGCGCAACCGAGTTTGCTGTAGGCGCGCGACACAACGGTGCCGCCTTCAACAGACGGGCTCGGAGGCTGCGGCGTGGGAGCCGGAGCGGGAGCCGGAGCGGGAGCCGGAGCGGGGGTTGGCTTCGGCGTGGGAGCGGGAGTGGGCTGGTTCGAGCCGCCACCCTTGTTGCCATCGTTGTTCTCGGTCGTACCAGCAGTCTCGTTGTTGACCGTGGCCTTCTCGGCAATGCTGGCATTGATACCAGCCTGCAGCGCGGCATTAGCCTCGGCCTCGGCGGCAAGCTCAGCCTGCAGCTGCGAGTCGAGGGAGTTTACAACGCTCTGGGCCTCAGCCTGCTGAGCGTTGAGCTCGTCGACCTTCTTTTGCGTGGCAGCGACGTTCTTTTCCTGCTCGGCCTGCTTATCGGTGAGCTGCTGCTTAAGCTCCTTGACTTCCTGAATGGTCTGAGCCTGCTTATCGGACACCTTGCCGTAGTAGAACAGACGGTTGAGCATATCGCTAAGGTCATCGACACCCGTCAGAACCTGAAGCAGGCTCAGACCGCCGGTTTTGTACTCGCCGGCGACATAGGTCGAGAGCTTGGCCTGACCATCGGCGATCTCCTGCTGCTTTTGCGTGATCTCGCCGGCAGTCTGATCGAGCGCCTGCGTCTGCGTGGCGAGCTCATCGTAAATCTGCTGGGTTTGGGTACCGATCTGCTCGAGCTTAGTACGAGCAGCGGCAAGGTCGGATGCGGTATCGGCGTAGGCAGGAGCCGCGAGGCCCAAGCCCAAAACACAAGCGAGGGTTGCCGTGGCAGCGCAGCGTGCCATGTTTTTGTGCGTGTTTGCTGTGCGCATGTAGCTTCCTTTCCAGTAACTAAGGGTAACGGCTAGTCCACCGTCACCAGGCTAAAGAGCTCCACATCGTCATTAGACGGCGTGAGCTTCTCGCGCGGGTTGAGAAACGCAAGCTCAAGGATACAACCGTAACCGACAAGCTTTGCGCCCATATCTCGCACCAGTTTACCTGTTGCCTCGACGGTTCCGCCCGTCGCGACCAAGTCGTCCAGAATCAACACGGTATCTTTAGAGCTGATAGCGTCGGCATGGATCTCAATTGAATCGGTGCCGTACTCGAGCTCGTAGCTCTGGCTTACGGTCTCACGCGGCAGCTTGCCCGGTTTACGTGCAGGAACAAAGCCAGCGCCAAGGGCTACAGCCACCGGTACGCCAACCATAAAGCCGCGAGCCTCGGGACCCACGACCTTGGTGATTCCCATGCCGGCAAAGTGCTCGGCGAGGGCATCGGTCATGGCTTTGAGCGCCTCGGGATTGCCAAAGAGCGGCGTGATGTCCTTAAAGATGACTCCGGGCTCGGGATAGTCGGGGATATCGACGATTTGAGATTCGAAGTCGTACATTGCATGACCTTTCAATGGGTTGCCGAAATTACAGCAGCTGTTATTTGCCCGCGGTGGCGGTTCCGGAATGCGAAGGGGTGACAACCTTGGACGGCTGGACGAGCGACTCGTCGTGCAATGCAGCCGAAGGGACAGCCTTCTCTTCGCTTTTGGCCTTGGTGGATTCGGAGCGAGCGATCTCCTCGTCAAGAGCATCGATGTCGGCGTCCTCGACGACGGCATTCAGCGACTCAAAAACGCGGTTCTTGAGCAGTGCGGTGTGCACGCCCTCGGTCAGGTCGTGTAACTTCTTAAACGCGCGCTCGAGCTTGGCGTCACGCTCGTCGTCGGAGGTGTCCATGCCGAGCATGCTCACGAGCACCTGCTCAAACATCGAGGACTCACGGTTGGCCGACGACACGTACTGACGCAGGTTGCGCGGCTCGATATGGAAGCGCGACAGCTCGGAGCAATAACGGATGATCGGGAAATCGCGGCCATCGACGAGCTCGCGGTTCTGCGGGCTCTTGATGATGCGGATGAGGTCGTTTTCGGCCAGGGAGCGGATAAACGAGATCTCGACGCCCAGCATATCGGGAATGGTCTCGATGGGATGCAGCTTTTGCTTGGTCTCCTTGGGTTCCGTCTTAAGCGGAACATCGGACAGCAAGCCCACCTCGTAGGCGAGCGTGGACAGATCCGTGGCGTTCTCCAAGCGCTGCTTAATCACGTTGAGCGGCATATAGCGGGTCTTCTGCAGGTGCAGAATAACCTCCAGGCGATCAACGTCCTCCTTGGAGTACTGACGGTAACCCTTAGGCGTACGATGAGGGGTAATGAGCCCCTCATCTTCTAGAAATCTAATTTTTGAGTTCGAAAGATCGGGGTATGCGCCTCGAAGTAGGTTGACGACTTGGCCGATACTCAGATAGTTGCGTTCGGCCATGCCCTACTCACCGGTTTCGATGCGCTCCGGCGTGCTCTCGTGGTAGATGAGCGTAAATGTACCGATCTGAACGGAAGAACCGTCGTGCAGCGGGGCTGCGTTGACGATAGCGCCGTCGACCCACGTGCCATTGAGCGAGCCAAGGTCCTCGATACGAGCGCCGAGGCCCTCGCGAATAATGCGCGCGTGGCTGCGCGACACCGTCATGTCGTTGAGGAAGATGCCGTTTGCCGGGTCGCGGCCGATGGTGGTCGTGTCATCCTCGAGCTCAAACGCGGCGCCGGTCTGCGGGCCCTTGACGATGGACAGAACGGGAGCGGTAATGCGCACGTTGGCCATAAGGTCGGGAACGGTGACATCGCTCGAAGGGGCGCGGAAGACGCAGGTAGCGTCCGCAGTCTTATCGTTCTGAGGCATATTGTTAACCATGTTGTCCATGACAACCCCTAACTAAAGCGGCCGTGCCGCAAAGAATGAACCGTACGTAATCATACCCCAACGAATCAGCCTTCGATTTCGGGGTTCAGAAAGTCGATGTCCTCGTCCTCGGGATGCGCGAGAGCCTGTTTAATGGCCGCTCCGCCCTTAATGGAGTAGATGACAGCCGTGAGCATGGAGAAGATCACGCCGCCGTACACAAAGAAGATGCCGAGGGGCACCGAGCTTCCGTTGAGGCCCGGGAAGGCCGTAAGGGTTGAAGGTAAAAGATGCAGTCCGTCAATAACGGGGAAACCGAGCAGCATGAGCGAGAAGCCGGTCATGAGCAGCGCTGTCGCAATCTTTCCGGGGAAGACGACGTCAATGGGACGAGGGTGGTAATGGCGAACGATAAGTGTGCCGATGCCCAGATAGATGTCACGGCCGATAATGAGCACGCAGACCCAGATGGGCAGCTCTCCGCGGACCACCAGTCCCAAGACGCCGGTAAACAGCAGTGCACGGTCGCAGATGGGGTCCATGACCTTGCCGAGCCACGAGACCGTTTTAGTCATGCGGGCAATCTGACCGTCCATCCAGTCGGTGGAGGCCGCAACGGCGTAGATAACGATGGCGATGACGCGGTTGTTGTCCGTCACAAACAGGTACAGAAATACCAGGGTGAGGATCAGGCGCGTAAAGGTGATGAAATTGGAGATCGTAAAGATCTTATTCGACGGGTAATCGGAGGTGCCGATAAGCTCCTTTTTGATCTTCTTTTTGATGCCCACAGGACTCCCCCGCTGGTAAACGACAAAACTTTCGATACTATACCCGTTCCGGCGATGTCTATCCAGCGCAGCCATAGAGAGTCCAGACATGTGGAGGACGCTATTAGGCGGGGGATTTCGCATTCGTGTACATCTGCCTCCAAACATGTCGAAAAATGTCGATTTTGGTGGCTGATGTACACGTTTTGATTCGGTGATTACATCGATCGGGAACGTTGTTGCTTTAAGCAAATTAATCATGATGACTGAAAACAAAAAAGGTCAGACACTAGGTGCCTGACCTGCAAACTTCTGGTCGGGACGACTGGATTCGAACCAGCGACCCCTTGACCCCCAGTCAAGTGCGCTACCAAGCTGCGCCACGTCCCGAAGCTTTTGTTTGTTGCTCTGCTCTCGCTCGCAACAGGGAGTATATTAACCCGAAACTTTAGACTTGTGCAAGAACTTTTTTACAAATTTTGAAGCAAGTCCAAAATTGTATCTGCGAGCTGGGGTTTTGTTAGCACGGGAAGTTCTTGTGTGCCCGTTTTGCTCACAATCCAAGCTTTGTTCGTGTCGGTTCCGAAGCCCGAATCGGCGCGTGAGACATCGTTGGCGATAATGGCATTGCAGCCTTTGCGTGCCAATTTGCGCTCGGCGTACTCAACGACGCTATCGGTCTCGGCAGCAAAGCCGATTACGAGGCGATCGCCCTTTTGGCGTGAGAGTTCGGCCAAGATGTCAACGGTCTCGACGAGCTCGATTCGATCCAGGCGCTCGTTGGCCTTTTTGAGCTTATGGTCCGCCGGGGCCGCCGGCGTGTAGTCGGCGACGGCGGCGGCGCAAATGGCCGCGTCGGCCGTCTGGAAGGCGCTCAGCGCTGCCTTGAGCATTTCTGAGGCGGTCTGTACGTGCACGCACTCCACACCGCGGGGAACGTCGAGCGATGTCGGTCCCAGCACGAGCGTGACAGCGGCACCGCGACGTGCGGCCTCCCCCGCCAGGGCGATACCCATCTTGCCCGAAGAACGGTTGCCAATGAAGCGCACGGGGTCGATCGGCTCATGCGTGGGGCCGGCGGTAATGACGATGCGCTTGCCCGCTAGGTCTTGTTGCACGGGATTGAGCACCTCGCAGACGGCATCGACGACTTCCTCGGGTTCGCTCATGCGCCCCGTGTCCACGTCGCCGCAGGCAAGGTAGCCACTGCCGGGTCCCACCACGTGGACGCCGCGGTCGCACAGCGTGGCCATATTGGCCTGCGTAGCCGACGCCTTCCACATGCCATTGTTCATGGCCGGCGCGATCACAACGGGCCGCGGTGTCGCAAGCAGCGTTGTGGAGATGAGGTCATCGGCGATGCCGTTGGCCATCTTGGCGATGATATTGGCCGTCGCGGGCGCCACGACCACCAAGTCGGGCTCCTGCGCCAGCGAGATATGGTGGATGGGGTCAGAAGGGTCGTCGAATAGCCCAACCGCGACCGGCTCATTGGTGAGCGCGCGGAAGGTGAGCGGCCCCACGAACTCAGTGGCATGCTCGCTCATGACGACCTTGACGTGCGCGCCGCGCTTTTGGAGCAGGCGCACGATATTGCACGACTTATAGGCGGCGATCCCGCCGGTAATGCCCAGCAGGATCGTTTTTCCCTCAAGTTGCATTGAATTGTTGGGTGCCGCCGTCATCGTTAAGCTTCCTTGCTAGGGAGCACGAGCAGGCGGTGGCAGTACGGGCAGTGCGTAATCTCACTGCCGTCGTGGTTGAGGTCGCTCATGGACGACGCCTGCAGCGCGGTGTGGCAGACCGTGGGGATGTTGCCCTTGATGGTCTCGACGGCCAGGCCGCGGAACTGCTTGAGCAGGCGCTCGTAGTCGCTGAGCACGTCGGTGGGCAGCGTAGCGGCCAGCGCGGTGCGCTCCTTGGTGGCGGCATCGATCTGGGCCTGGAGGTCGGCTGCCTTGGCGCGGGCGGCCTTGGTGTCGGCCTTCACGCCCTCCTCGAACTTGGCGATGATTGCCTGTGCGCGAGCCTCGCGGTCGAGCGCCTCCTTGTGGGCGACTACGACGTCCTTCCGGGTGTGCTCGATCTTGTCCAGGCGCTTGGCCAGGGTGGCGAGCTCGTTTTCCAGGTCCTGTACCTCGCGGTAGTCAGAGCCGTCAACGTGGCGCTTCTTAGCGGCCTCGATGGCGTTATTGGTCTGGATCTCGGTGGTGTTGAGATCGTCGAGCTCAATGTCCAGATCCTTACGCTGGGCGTAGAGCTTGGTCATCTCGGACTTGAGCTTCACATAGGTCTTGCGCTTGGAAGCGAGCTCCTTGAGCTCCGGCATATTGGCAAGTTCGCTCTTGTTGCGGGCGAGCTCCAAATCGATCTGTTGCAGCTTGAGTAGCGTAGCGCCGGCGCTCATAAGTTCTCTCCTTTTGTCACAGTCCACCATTGGCAAGGGTTCAGTATTTTAATCGCATGACGGGGGTCAACCCCGGCGTCAACTGCAGAGTTCATCAATATATCAACGAACGGCTCCTCGGAGCGGTCGTGGCCGAGCAAGATCACCGGCAGCCCGCGCAAGGCAAGGTCTTGCGCCGCGTGGTAGCCCGCCTCGCCCGTCACGACAACATCAGCGTCTGCGGTGATGGCGAGCTCTCCGAAGTCGCCCAGGGAGCCGCCCAAAATGGCGACGGTTCGACACGGGTGATCGACCTCGCCCCACACACGCGGGTCGCTGCCAAAGGCCGTGGCAGCACGGGTGGCAAGATCGCGCAGCGTGCACGGGTCGTTGAGCGTTGCAAGTGCGCCCAGGCCGGTGGCCTCGGGGCCGTCCACGTGCTCCAGTGAGCTCACGGGTGCGGCACCCAGCAGCTTGCTCAGGCAGACACGGGCTTCGTGCGAGCGGTCCAGGTTGGTGTGGAGCGAGATAATGCTCACCCCGCAGCGGGCGGCCTCGAAGAGGGCCGCACTGCACTGGGGTCGTGTGGCATCCGCCGGACAAAAGGCCTCGGGTGCCTTGATGTATATGGGATGATGCGTCAGCAGCACGTTGGCGCTTGCTTCTTGGGCGCGGCGAACATTAGCCTCGGTCGCATCGAGTGCGCAGGCAACGCCGGTGATCTCCGCGGCCGGATCGCCAACGGAGAGTCCTACGTGATCCCAGCCCTCGGCGTCCGCTTTGGGATAGCGTGCCAGCAACGCGCGCTCAAGCTCGGCGACGATCATGCGGCACCCACGATCGAGAGCAGCGTTTGGGCGAACTCGTCCAGATCGCTCGGATTCACGCGGTCATCAAAGGAAATGCGCAGTGCTCCCAATGCCTGCTCGCGACCGATGCCCATCGCGCTCAAAACGTGGCTGGGGTCCATACTACCGCTCGAGCATGCCGAGCCTGCCGATACCTCAAAGCCGGCGGCGTCGAGCTTGATGATGAGCTCCTCGGAGTCCATGCCGTCAATGTAGATCGAAACCATACCCGGCAGACGATCGGCCTGCGCGTAGTCGCCCATCGTGGCGTGAATGCGAGGATGGGCCGTAAGCGTGGCGTAGAGCTTATCGGATAAGGCCTGCAGCGTTGTGCGCTCCTGGGCCACATGGGGCGCCAGCGTGCGGGCGGCAGCGGCAAAAGCCAGCTGTGTACGCAGGTCCTGCGTGCCCGCGCGACGTCCGGCTTCCTGTCCACCGCCAAAAATGCGGGGGCGCAGTGGCGTGCGGGTTTTAACGTAAAGCGCGCCGGATGCCACAGGACCGCCAATTTTATGGGCGGCGACGGACATAGCATCGACGCCCAGCTCAGTGACATCGAGCGGAATATGCAGATAGCCCTGGATGGCATCGGTGTGGAACAGGGCGCCGGCGGCGTGTGCGGCAGCGGCAAGCTCGCGGATGGGCTGCACCACGCCGGTCTCGTTGTTGGCAACCATGATGCTCACGAGCGCAACGTCGTCGCCGAGCAAGTCGCTCAGCGCGGCAGGCTCAATGTAGCCCGCGCGGCAGGGCTGAACCAGGTCGACGGAAAAGCCGGCGGCGCGCAGCAGCGTCAGGTTGTCCAGAATCGAATCGTGTTCGATGACAGATACGATCACGCGGTTACGCTTACGGTCGCGCTGACGAGCGCCCTCGGCAAGACCGAGCAGCGCCAGCTGGTTAGCCTCGGTTCCGCCGTTGGTAAGGATGATCTCGGACGGGCGGACGCGTGCGCCAAAGCTATGGGCGATCTCGCGACGGGCAACCTCCAGGCGCGCGGCGGCCTTGCGGCCGAGCGAGTGCAGCGAGTTGGGGTTGACGCCTGCAAGCTCGCTGTCGTCATATTCGCGCTGCGCAAGGAGCGCCTCGGCGCGCATGGGCGTCGAGGCGGCATAGTCAAGATTCACGGGTATGCGGTTTTGACCTGGGGTCATAAGGGTTTATGCCTCCTGTGCGGCCTCGTTGCCTAGCTTCTGCAGCAGCGCAACCTCGGCGGCGGGATCTTCGGACTTAAATACGGCGGAGCCGGCTACGAGCACGTTGGCACCGGCCTTGACGACCTCGGCAATGTTCTTGGAAGAAATACCGCCGTCGACCTCGATGAGGGGTGAAACGCCGTGACGCTCGCACATGGCCTTGAGCTCGTGCAGTTTGGCAATGGTACCGGGAATAAAGCTCTGGCCGCCAAAGCCGGGGTTCACGCTCATGAGCAGCACCATGTCGACGACATCAATGATGCTCTCGAGCACGCAGACGGGCGTTGCGGGGTTGAGCACCACGCCGGCCTTGACGCCGCGCTGCTGCAGATGGGTGAGCGTGCGGTGCAGGTGCGTGGAGGCCTCGTAGTGCACGGTGATCATGTCGGCACCAGCGTCGGCGTACCAATCGACCGTCTCGTCGGGGTTCGACACCATCAGGTGCGCGTCGACCGGTACATCGGTGGAACGCTTGACGGCCTTAAGGATGTCAACGCCAAAGGTGAGGTTGCCGGTAAAGTGACCGTCCATAACGTCGAAGTGCACGTAGTCGGCGCCGACGATCTTGTCGAGCTCGCCCTTGAGGTTGGCCATGTCGGCCGAAAGGACGGACGGAGCGATTTTGATGGAACCCATGGTAGAAGCCTTTCTGCGCTAGTCGGTGAGTCCGTAGAACTCTTGAGAAGGGACGCGGTCGGTGAGAATCTCGAGCGCCCTATCCAAAGTAACACCGTTGTAGAGCGTTTGCTCCACGGCAAAGGTGAGCGGAATGTCTACGCCCAGCGAACGGGCGAGTTCGCTCACGCTGCGGGCGGCGACGGCTCCCTCGACAACCATGTGCGTGCGGTGCTGGTACTCGTCGAGCGACACGCCGTGGGCAAACTCGTAGCCAAAGGTGCGGTTGCGCGAGTGCTCCGAGGTGCAGGTGGCGATAAGGTCTCCCATGCCGGCCAGCCCCATGCAGGTCATGGCCTGGCCGCCGCGGGCGTGCACCAGGCGGCTTATCTCGGCGAGTCCGCGCGTCATGATGAGGGCGAGCGTGTTGTCGCCGGCACCGGTGCCGGCGGAGATGCCGCACACGATGGCGATGACATTTTTCATGGCGCCGCAGACCTCGACACCGGTCATGTCTTGCGACAGATAGATGCGGAAGGCCGTGGACAGGAGCAGGTCCTTAAAGGTCTCCCCTATCTGCGGATGTTCGCTGGCGATGACGGCGGCAGAAAGCCCGCCGCGGCAGATCTCCTCGGCATGGTTGGGGCCCGAGAGCGCCGCCACGCGCGCCTCGTTGCCGATCTCGCTGGCGATGACCTCGCTCATGAGCAGGCCGGACTCGGGCTCAATGCCCTTGGTGAGGCAGAGCACCGGGGTGTCGGCGGCGATGAAGGGGGCTGCCTGATGACATACGCTGCGCAGGTGCGTGGAGGGCACGGCAAAGATGATGGCCTCGGCGCCGTCGAGCGCCTGCACCAGGTCCGTGGTGGCGACGACGTTGCCGGGCAGCTCGTAGCCCACCAGATACCGGGGGTTACGGTGCTCGCCGTTGATGCCGGCGGCCGTCTGCTCGCTGTGGGCCCACATGGTCACGCGCTCGGCACGCGCGGCAGCAAGGCCGGCGACGGCGGTTCCCCAGGAGCCAGAGCCAATCAGCGCAACATTCATGACTCTCTCCTACTTATCGTCGGGTTCGGTGACGCGCTTGGTAAACGAGAGCTTGGACTCCTTACCGGTCATGAGCTTTTGGACATTCGAGCGATGGGCCCACACCACGGTGATGCCGATCATCGCCATACAGAACTTGAGCCCCAGGCTGCTGTACGGAAAGACCGCGCAAGCAGCGATGGGAAGACCGATGGCAGCGGCGAGTGAGCCCACCGACACAAACTTGGTGATGGCGACGGCCACGATAAACATGCCCAGCAGCGACAGGCCAATTGGCCAATACCAGGCGAGGATGACGCCCAGGCCAACTGCGATTCCCTTGCCGCCATGGAAATTGAGGTAGGGCGAGAAGATGTGGCCCCACACCGCTGCCAGGCAGATAACGCCGAGCATCCAGTCGCCGGCGGCGCCGGGGGCCATAATGCTCACGGGGAAGCCATAGCCCAAGTCGGCAATGAGCGGACGCGCGATAAGGACGCAGATGGCACCCTTAAGGCAGTCGAGCAGCAGCGTGAGCGCGGCCACCTTGGGGCCGGCCACGCGCAGGGCGTTGGTGGTGCCGATGTTGCCGGAGCCCGCCTTGCGAATGTCGGTGTGGTTGAACACGCGGCCCAAGATCAGGCCAAACGGAATCGCTCCGACAAAGAACGAAACCACGGCGCAGATGGCGGTCAGCAGAATCGGATTATGCATCCTTTTGCTCCTTCTTCCTAAAGAAGAGTCGAATGGGCGTGCCGGAAAAATCGAAGGTCGAGCGCATGCGGTTCTCCACGTAGCGCTGGTAGGTGTCGTTGACCAGGTCGCTGTGGTTGACGAAGAACGTAAACGTCGGCGGGTTGACGCCGGTCTGGGTCACATAGTGCATGCGCAGGCGGCGCTTGCCGTCCACCACGGTGTGACCGAACTCGCGCAGGTCGGTGAGGAACGTGTTGAGGCGTGAGGTGGAGATCTTTTGAGAGCGAGTCTTCTCGGCGGCGTCGACCATCGCCCAGATCTTCTCGATGCTGCGGCCGGTCAGGGCCGAGATGCGCAGGTACTGGGCCCAGGGAGCCATGACGCCCAGACGACGGTCGACGGTCTCCATGCAGGCCTCGCGCTTGCGGTCGTCGTCGAGCAGGTCCCACTTGTTGAGCAGCACCACGATGGCGCAGCCGCGCTCGATGGCGAGGCCCATGACCTTCTGGTCCTGCTCGGTAACGCCCACGGAGGCGTCGACGACGAGCAGCGCCACATCGGCTCGGTCGATGGCGCGCAGGCCACGGACCATGGAGTAGTACTCGATGTTCTCGTAGACGGTGCTCTTTTTACGAATGCCCGCGGTGTCGACCATGCGGTAGTGCTTGCCGTTGCGTTCTACGACGGTGTCGATGGCGTCGCGCGTGGTGCCGGCGATGTTCGACACGATGGAGCGGTCGGCGCCCAGGATGCGGTTGAACAGCGAGGACTTGCCGGCGTTGGGGCGTCCGATGATGGCGACGTTCAGTGCGTCAGGGAATTCGTCGGCGACCTCGTCCTCCTCCTCGGGGAGTAGGGCCACGATGTCGTCGAGCAGGTCGCCCGTGCCGTGGCCGTGCAGGGCCGAAAGCGGCGTGGGCTCGCCGATGCCGAGCGAATAGAACTCCCAGATGTTGTCGTTCTCGCGATCGGGGTTGTCGAGCTTGTTCACCAGCAGAAAGACCGGCTTGTCGGAGCGCTTGAGCATGCGGGCGACCGACTCGTCCTCCTCGGTGACGCCGGTGCGGCCGTCGACCACAAACAGGATGACGGCGGCTTCCTCGGCGGCGGCGAGGGCCTGGTCGCGGATGGACGTGGCAAAGACGTCATCGCTCTTGAGCGGCTCGATGCCGCCCGTATCGACGATGGTGAACTCGCGGCCGTTCCAATCGGCCGTGTGATACGAGCGGTCGCGCGTGACGCCGCGGGACTCGTGGACGATGGCGTCCGAGGTTTGGGCCAGGCGGTTAACGAGCGTGGACTTGCCCACGTTGGGGCGTCCGACGACGGCGACGATAGGTTTCATCTGCTCTCCTTTAATGGGTAGGGTCAGTGGAAGTAGTAGAGTCGGCAGGCGTAATGCCAAGGATCTGCTCCAGGGTATCGAGCAGCTCATGCGGCATGGTCGACACCACATGAACCTCGGCGCCGCGAGCTTCAAGTCTTGCGAGTAAATCGTCACGATGATACTCGTCAAGCGTCATGCCGTCAGCGTTGAACATGAGCTTAGGCACAAAGAGCATAACCCCCGACAGGTCTTGCGGCAGCTGCTCCAGGATATCGCTCGCGACAATGAGGCCGGTTACGTCCACGTTGCCGCCAAAGTAGCGGTTTTTGATGGCCGTAACGGTGCCGGCGAGGCCCTGAGGCGACTCCACGAAGCGGGCCACGGTGTCGCGTGCGCTGGCGCCAGAGAGGCACAGCAGGTGCTGGCCGCGGGCGGAGATGGTCTCACGAACGCGGGCCAGGCGCTCGGCGTCGGCGGCAAGGACGTCGTCCGTCTCGTCCAGATACGACCGGATCATGCCGATGCCGTCGTAGTACTGCGGGTAGCCGTCGTAGAAATCGGCCTCGGGCGGCTCGATGCCCGCGTCCAGATAGAACTCATCGCTCATCTGGAAGGTGTGGCGGCCAAAGCGCTCGTAGGCGCGGTCCTGATAGGGCCGGATCATGGCAATAGTTTCGCGAGCCAGCTCGGGCTTGTCGCTATAGGACCAGCTAAAGCGGTTCTGGTGCTTGGTAAAACCGAGCGGCACGATACCCAGGCTCGTGATTTGCTCGTGCTCCTCGCAGTAGCGCAGGGTCTTTTCGAGCTCCTCGCCGTCGTTCATGCCGGGGCACAACACGATCTGCGCGTGAATCTCGATGCCGGCGGCCATGATGGCTTCGAGCACATTCATGCCGCGCTGGGCGTTACGGCCCATCATGCGGCGGCGGACGTCGGGGCTCACGGCGTGGACGGACACGTTCATGGGGCTCATGTTGCGTTGGATGACGTTTTGAACGTCCTCGTCGGTGAGGTTCGTGAGCGTGACGAAGTTGCCCTGCAAAAAGCTCAGGCGGTAGTCGTCATCGCGGATATAGAGCGTGGAACGACCGCCCTTGGGCAGCATGGTCATAAAGCAGAATACGCAGGCGTTTACGCAGGTACGCATGCCATCGAAGATGGGGCCGTCGAACTCCAGGCCCCAGTCCTCGCCGGGAAAGCGATCGAGTTCAACCGGGGTGACGGTGCCATCGCGCGGGTCGAAGACCTCAAGCTCGACGGTGTCGTCGTCGGCCTCCCAGAGCCACACGATCATGTCGGTGAGCTGCTCGCCGTTGACCGTGAGCACGCGCATGCCCGGCTCGATACCCACATCCCATGCGGGCGACTCGGGACGCACGTTCTTAACGAGCGCGCCCTCACCCGGCTCGGGGTCGCGGCTGCGCCCGTAATCGGCCACCTCGGCGGCGTATGCGGGTACGGTCTGGTCCATGGTTAGCGGCAAAGCTCCTTGATGCGCGTGACGGCGCGTTCGATGTGTTCTTGTGGGGTGGAGGCTCCGGCAGTGATGCCGATGTGGTGAGCGTCGGTAAACCACGCGGCCTGGAGCTCGGAAGCTTCCTCGATGTGATACGTGCGCTCGCAGGCGTCTGCGCAAATTTGCGCCAGGCGGCGGGTGTTGCCCGAGTTCTTGCCACCCACGACGACCATGCAGTCGCAGCGGTTGGCAAGTGTGGCTGCTGCCTGTTGACGCTCACTCGTGGCGGCGCAGATGGTGTTGATCACACGCAACTCCTGCACGCGCGGGGTGATAGCGGCCACGACTTCGGCGAGGTTCTGCGCGGTCTGGGTGGTCTGCACAACGAGGCCCACCTTGCCCTTGAGCGACAGGGCATCGGCGTCGGCGGCACAGCTCACGACCTGCGCATCATTGCCGGCGTGGCCCAGAATGCCCTCGACCTCGGGGTGGCCTGGCTCGCCCACGACGATCACGCGGTAGCCCTCGCGCACCAGGCGCTCGGCTGCCACATGGACCTTCTTCACGTAGGGGCAGGTGGCGTCGACCACGGTAAGGTCGCGCTTGCGGGCAGCATCGATTACCTGCGGCACCACGCCGTGGGCGCGGATGATCACGGTGCCGGTTGCGGCGTCGTCCAAGGTGTCGGCCAGACCGACGCCTGCCTCAGCAAGCTCGCGCACCACGATGGGGTTATGGATGAGCGGCCCCAAGGTGTGAACTTGAGTGCACTCCTCTGCCTGCGGCGCAGCGGCCAGCGCCATATCGAGCGCACGCTGTACGCCGTAGCAAGTGCCGGCGTGGGCGGCGATCTCGATGGTAGGCGCGGTTGCCTGGTCGGACACAGTCGCGGTGGTGTTCGTCACGTTCTCGCTCATGGCTAGAACCTGCCCGGATGCTCGGCGCACAGCTCGTCTCGCATGGCGTAGACGCGGTTCATGGCCTCGGACTCAAACCATTCCAGGCGCTCCGTGCGCTTAAGCCCAGCCGGTGCGTCGGAAAGCGAGACGGCCTTGCCGGCGCGGATCCAGCACTTCTTGGGACGCATGATCTTTTTGCCCGAGGGCGTGATGTCAGACCAGCCGCAGATGGCGAGCGGGTTAACGGGCGCCTTGCCCATCTGAGCGATGAGCGCAAAACCGCCGTGGACCTCGGGCTTGATCTCGCGCGAGCGGATGCGCGTGCCCTCGGGGAAGATCAGAACGTCCTCGCCGCGCTGCAGCGCATGCTGGGCGGCGCGCAGGCACTTCATATCGGCAGTACCACGCTCCACGGGGATGCCGCCTACGCGGCTAAAGGCCCAGCGCACAATCTTGCTCTTGGCGAACTCGGACTTAAAGATGGGACGAATGCGGCGGCCCCCAAAGAACAGCGCTGTCTCCACGGCCAAGAGCTCGGCCATCGAGGTGTGGTTGCAGATGACCACGCTGCCGCGGCCTTCCTGGCGCTCAAACAGCAGATCGGCGTCCTCGACCTTCCAGCGCCACATGAGCTTGGAGAAAGCCCAAAGGATTGCCATGACCACGAAGACGGTGCCGCGGATGAGCGCGGGAAACTCGGCATACGGGGCGTTGTAATAGTCCTCGGGCGTCTGCTTAAACAGGCGCATGGGCTACCTCCTTTGGTTGATGAGGTCCTCGATTATCGAGACGACCTCATCGATGGTGTGGGCGGTGGAGTCAACGTGCACGGCGTCCTCGGCGGGCACGAGTGGGGCGACCTCGCGGCTGCTGTCGAGCTTGTCGCGCTGCTTAAGGGCGTCGAGGGTCTCGTCGACCTCGGCCTCGAGCTGCTCGGACGTGAGCGGCTGGGCGTCGTTTTGGTGACGCTGCAGCACGCGGCGGCGGGCGCGCTCGCGCGGGTCGGCGGTCAGGAAGACCTTGACTTGCGCGTTAGGGAACACGACGGTGCCGATGTCGCGACCCTCGGCCACGATATCGCGGTCCTCGGCGGCGCGGCGCTGATGGATGAGCATGGCGGCGCGCACGCCCGGATAGGCCGAGACCTTGGAGACGTTGGCGTCCACCTGTGGGGTGCGGATGGCGGCCGAAGCGTCCTGGCCGTCAATGGTCAGGCGCGTATCCTCGCCGGTGCCGTTGGTAAAGCGAATTTCGATCTGCTCGGCGAGGGCGTCGATTGCCGCCTCGTCGTCCAGATCGATGCCGCGGTCGAGCGCGGCGAAGGTGACGGCGCGATACATGGCGCCCGTGTCGAGCTTGTTAAAGCCCAGCTGGCGGGCGATCTCCTTGGCGATGGTGGACTTGCCGGAACCGGCGGGGCCGTCGATGGCGACGATCATGCAATGCTTCCTTTCGATGATTGACGTGCTGGTATGGTTCGCGGGCGTTGGGGCGCGGCGGGTTGCCTAGCCGGTGTAGCGCTCGCGGTAGGTGTTGCGCTTGGGTGCGGAGCCGTGGCTGCCGTGGTGACGCGTGCGGCTGGCGGGCGTGTCTTGGGGCTTGCCGCCGCGTATGGCGCTGGCCTGCTTGGGAGGGATGCCACCGCTTTTGAGGATTTGTACCTCGCGCTCGGTGAGCTCGCGCCACGAGCCCTTGGCCACGCCCTCGAGCTCCAGGCCGCCAAAGTTACAGCGGTGCAGGCGGATCACCGGGTGGTGGATCTTGCTCAGCATGCGCTTGACCTGATTCTTGCGACCCTCGCGGATGATGACCTCCACGGCGGTGGTGCCGGGCTTGACGCCTTGCGGAGCCACGGCCTCGGCCTCGCGCGCGGTAATGACGCGGCAGATCGCCGGCTGGCACAGGCCGTCGTCGAGCTCGATGCCGCGGCGGAGCGGTTCTAAGTCGCGATCGGTCAGGTGGCCGTCCACGAGCGCCTGATAGGTCTTGTAGACGTGCTTGCTGGGGTGCAGCAGGTCCTGCGACAGATCACCGTCGGTGGTAAAGAGCAAAAGGCCCGTGGTGTCGCGGTCCAGGCGGCCCACCGGGAAGAGCCCCGGAAAGCGGTTGCGCGGTACCAGGTCGGCCACGCAGGGGCGCTCCTGCGGGTCGCTCATGGTGGTGAGGTAGCCGGTCGGCTTGTAGAGCATCAAGTACACGGCGCCCTGGTTGAGCTTGACGGGCATGCCGTCGACCTCGATATGGTCGCGGTCGACGTCGACCTTGGTGCCCAGCTCGGTCGCGACCTGACCGTTGACGGTCACGCGTCCGGCGGTCATCAGGTCCTCCGAGCCGCGGCGGCTCGCCACGCCCGCGCGCGCCAAAAAGCGCTGCAGGCGCATGGTGTGCGGATAGACGGGCTGGGCGTCGGTTGCGGGTACTGCGTTGCCCATGGCGCGCGTCTCCCCTACTTCGTTAGTCCTCGTCATGCAAATCCTCCGAGGTCTCGTCGACGACCAGAGTCTCCAAGTCCTCGACTGCCTCAACATCTTCAACATCGGTATCGATCAGTTCGCGCTCTTCGTCCAGGTCCTCGGCCTGCTCCTCGAGCGTGGACTGAATACTGCGGCCGCTCAGGCGCTCGCGGATAAACTGGCGCGACTGCTCGTCGGGGGCAAACTGCTCTAGGTCGGGCAGGTCTCGGGTGGAGCGCAGGCCGAATTTTTCCAAGAAGGCGTTGGTCGTGCCGTAGATGATGGCCTGACCGCGCTCGGGGTCACGGCCGAGCTCGCGCACCAGACCCTTGTCCACGAGCGACGCGATGACGCCGTCTGAGTTGACGCCGCGGATGCCCTTGACCACCTCGCGCGTTACGGGCTGGTGGTATGCGATCACGGCCAGGGTTTCGAGCGCCGCCTGCGACAGCTTTTGCGTGTCCCAGCTCAACACATAGGCCTCGACTACGTCGTGGTAGGCAGGATGCGTGAACAGGCGCCAGCCGCCGGCGACCTCGCGCAGCTGAAAGCCGCGATTGGCCTCCTCGTACTCAACCTTGAGCTCGGCGAGCAGCGACGCGCACTCGCCCGGGGCGATATCCAGTGCGCCGGCCAGCGCGGGCGCACTCACCGGGTCGCTCGACACCAGCAGCAGCGCCTCGAGAGCGCCTTTGAGGCTGTTTGCCTCCAGCGTGGAAAGGGTTGACATGGTTGCGGCTCCTATTCGGTGAGCTCGGGGCCCTCGCCGGGCACGTATGCCTCGGCTCCCTCGACTCGGTTGATTTGAATGGTTCCAAAGATCTCATCTTGGCTCAGCGTGAGCGAGCCGCGTTTGGCGAGCTCCAGCATGGCCAGGAAGGTGACGACGAGCTGCTCGGTGGTGGCGTCGCCGTCCAGTAGCTCGCGGAAGGTGCAGGTTTGGTGCGCCATGGTAAAGCGGTCGACCGAGGCCACCGTCAGGTCGAGCGGCACGCGATGGGGTGCCACGTGTTCGGCTTCCAGCAGGAAGGTCTGCCGTTTGCCATCCAGGTCGGCACAGATAACGGCCAGACCGCGCAGGGTAATGCCGGCCAGATAGTCGGGCATTAGGCCCAAAAACTCCGGGTCGGGGCCGGCCACACGCGGGTGCATGCGGCTCTCGGCCTGCATGCGCGCGCCAAGGGCTGCCGCCGCGCCCTTAAACTGCTTGTAGGCGATCAGGCGCTGGATCAGGACCTCGCGCAAGGCGTCGCCGTCGAGCGCGCTAAGTTCCTCGAGGTCTTCGTCGATCTCGTCATCGTCGTCGGCTTTGCGCGGGGCCTCCTGCGGCACCAGCGAGGCGGCCTTGATATCCAAAAGGGTTGCCGCGACCAGCAAAAAGTCGCTCGCCACGTCCAGATCAAGTGCCTCGATGCGCTCGGCCTCGGTAAGGTATTGCTCGGCCACTTCGCTAATCGAGATGGCGCCGATATCTACTTTTTGGCGGGTTACCAGCTGCAGCAGCAGGTCGAACGGTCCGCTGTAGACCTGCGTCGACACGCGATACGACATCTTCGACCTCCTTTGACGGCGCCTTCGCGGCGCGGTTTGGGTGCACGTTGCGACCGTTTTGCACGGTCGACCTGTAAGTTTACCCTAGATGCCGGCGATTGCGAAGGTGAGCAGCTGCTCTGCCAGCGGATACACGGTAACGTCGAAATAGCGCCCGATCACGTCGATGCCGGTCCACATGGGCAGCAGATACAGCACGATGATGAGGATGGGCATGGCGTATTGCTGCAGGCGGTAGTAGTTGGCGAGCGCCTTGCCTTTGAGGAACGGCACGACAATCGACGAGCCGTCGAGCGGCGGGATCGGGATGAGGTTAAAGAACGCAAGCGACAGGTTGACCACGATAAAGGTGGCGCCGAAGTTCATGACTTGCGACGCCACGGCAAAGGACATGCTGGCGTAGAGGCTGCCATAGGTCAGGTGCATGAGGGCCGCGGCCAGGCATGCCAGCGCGATGTTCGATGCGGGGCCGGCCGCGCTCACCAGGACCTCGTCACGCTTGGGGTGCTTAAGATTGTTGAGGTAGACGGGCACGGGCTTGGCGAAGGCGAACACCGGGCCGCCGGCGGCCAGCATCAGCAGTGGCAGGATGATGGTGCCAAACGGGTCGATGTGGTTGAGCGGGTTGAGCGAGACGCGGCCACGCGAACGGGCCGTCTTGTCGCCGAGCGCCCAAGCTGCGGCGGCGTGTGCGCTTTCGTGGATAACGATGCCCACAATGACGGCGACCGCGCTGGCGAGCAGGTTCATGAGGTAGCTGCTGGACATAACGCTCCCCTAGCGGATGCGGCGCGAGGCGCGCGTGAGCAGATAGTCGGCGGCAAAGAGGATGACCGCGACGATGGCGTAATCCAGGCGGAACACGCCGCCAAAGGGCGAAGTGATGACGCCGTAGCCGGCGATGGCACTCGGCAGCGCGCGCGAAAGCTCAACGACAAAGCCGACGATCTGCAGCTTGGCGGTGAGTCCGCTAAAGCACAGCAGCACGGTCATCGCGCTCATAAAGATGCCGCAGATGCGGCAGGCGATGGCAATGATGCTCATCGCCACGGCAGCGGCTTTACGAGAGTTCACGCGCGGTCTCCTCTTCGATCTGGGTGGAAAGCTCGAGCCATTCGTCCTCGAGCTTGGGCAGCTCTTGCTTAAGGCCGTTATATTCCCCCAGTGCGGCGTTGAACTTGTCCTGATCGGCATAAAGCTCTTCGCTGGCCATCAATTCCATAAGCTCATCATAGCGGGCCCGCTTTTTGTCGAGCTCGGTCTCGATCTTCTTGAGCTGGTTGCGCACTCCCTTGAGCTTTTTGTTGAGCGCGGCGCGGGCCTGGGCCTCGGCGCGTTTTTGCTCCTTGGTCTTTTTGCCCTCGGCCGGCTTGGGAGCGGCGGGGGTGTCGGTCTGGGCGGCGCTGGCTTTGGCGGGCTTGGCTGCGGACGGCGCGCTCTCCCCTGCCGCCTCGGCGGCGGCGCGGGCTGCGAGGTCCTCGCGCTTGTAGAGGTAGTAGTCGTAGTCGCCGTCGTAGACCGTGACCTTGCCGTCGCGGATATCGATGACGCGGTTGGCCACGGCGCGCACCAGGTGCTCGTCATGGCTGATCAGCACGATGGTGCCGGGGAAGTTTTGCAGGGCGTTCTCGAGCATGTCCACCGAGTCGATGTCCAGGTGGTTGGTGGGCTCGTCCAGGCATAGGAGCGCCTCGGGGGCCACGAGCATCTTGGCCAGGGCCAGACGCGCCTTTTCGCCGCCGGAGAGGACGCGTACCTGCTTTTCGATGGAATCGTTGTCGCTAAACAGGAAGGCGCCCAGCAGGCTGCGCTGCTGCGGCACGGTCCACTTGGGCGTAACGGTGTCGATCTCTTGCAGGACGGTGTTGGACTCGGTCATACCTTCGAGCGCGTGCTGTGCGTAATAGGCCACGCCCACGTTGGTGCCCAGATCGCGGGTACCGGTGGTGGGCGGCTCCAGGCCGGCGAGAATCTTCATGAGGGTGGACTTGCCGGCGCCGTTAGGGCCGACGAGCGCCACATGCTCGCCGCGGTAGAGCTTGAGGTCGATATCGCTGTAGATGTGCTTGTTGCCGTAGGACTTGGATACGCCCTCGAGGCCCACGACCATGTCGCCGGAGCGCGGCGGGTCGGGGAACTTAAAGTCGATGTGCTTGTGGCCTTCGGGCAGGATGACGAGCTCCTTTTTGATCTGCTCGATCTTGCGGATACGCTCCTGGGCCTGGGCTGCCTTGGTGGGCTTGTAGCGGAACTTGTCGACGAAGACCTGCATGTGGGCGATATCGCGCTCCTGGGCAGCACGCTTGGCGCGCATCTGCTCCAGGTTGTCCTCTCGCTGCTTGAGATAGCTGCTGTAGTTACCGGTGTAGGTAGTCACGCGGCGGTTTTCGAGGGCGGCGACGTGGTCGACGCAGGCGTCCATGAAGGCGCGGTCGTGGCTGACGATGAGCACGGCGCCGTCGTAGTTGGCGATAAAGCCGCGCAGCCACTGGACGCTCTCGAGGTCCAGGTGGTTGGTGGGCTCGTCGAGCAGCAGCAGGTCGGGGTGGCGCAGGAAGAGCTTAGCAAGTGCGATGCGCATCTGCCAGCCGCCCGAGAACTCGGAGCACGGGCGCTCAAAGTCGGCGACCTTAAAGCCCAGGCCGGACAGGATCTTGCGAGCGTTGCTCTCGAGCTCGTAGCCGCCCAGGTGCTCAAAGCGGTCCTGGACCTGGCCGTACTCGTTAAGAAGTGCGTCGACGTCCTTCCCCTGTTCGGAGAGCTCGGTGATCTGGGCCTGCAGCTCGTTGGCGCGCTCGCCCATGCGTCGAATCTCCTTGGCCGCGGCCATGACCTCGGCAAGGATGGTGGTGTCTTTGTGCTCCAGGTTGGTTTCCTGCTCTAGATAGCCTACCTGGCAGTCCTTGGCGTACTGGACCTGGCCTGCGTCGGGGCTGTCGATGCCCATGATGATCTTGAGCATGGTGGTTTTGCCGGCGCCGTTGGGTCCAACGAGCGCAAAGCGCTCGCCGGGGTTGATCTGGAAGGACGCGCCGCTAAAGAGGACGCGCGCGCCGAAGCTTTTTTCGATCTTGTCGACCAGGAGGATCATGGTGCCGCCTTTGACCTTGTGTGCCTATATGAAAAAAGGCCCCAACTTGCGTTGGAGCCTCATTCAATGCTCGGGTGGAGACGAGGGGGATCGAACCCCTGACCTCTTGACTGCCAGTCAAGCGCTCTCCCAGCTGAGCTACGCCCCCGTGCGAAAAAGTACTATACGGGAACTCGGACCACGATGCAAGGACAATTTTGGAAAAACTTTCCGGGGGGCGGGCGCCGGAGTCCCGCGGGGCCGGGCCAGCCTGCGGAGCGCCTGGCCCCCGCACGGCCCCTACGCCGGCCGACTTGGCGCGCGGAACGCGACCCTCTCCGCGCAACCGGATTTCCTATGCGTCGCCAGTCCCATTATCGGGTCCGATTGCGAACCGTCCCTCATCTGCGCCTCAGAACTATGCCGGTTTACTACGATGTATCTTGAATGTTCGACCACGCACGCCTTTTCGTGTAACCGTCGGACTCTCTACCTGCACTGATAATTGTCCTTGGGGGAAGCGGGCACTGCGGGGGCGCGTCAACAGCGCGCGATTTCCGCGTCGCAGCGCTACCCTGATGCTGAACGCCGGGACGATGACCCACTGACCTGCTGACGCCTCTTCGGCC
>DBGEDL010000030.1:0-5519 GCA_048375035.1 Collinsella sp. | reverse complement strand
CTCGATATACTGGATGCTTGGAGCGCATACAATCGCACCTGCCGATTCACCAATCATCAGTTTTCCCTTTGCCAATTCTTTCTTCAACAGCTCATCCGTTCCCGTTTTACGGAGCTGGTCTATAAGGAAAAAAGAATTTCCGCCGGTAAAATAGATCACATCCGCATCTTCAAAAAGAGACTGTATCGTTGAATAAGCCTCCGTTGAAATATCAATTTCAGTTACGATTGCTCCCAACTTTTTGAATAATTTTCGAGCCGAGCCGACATAACCGGTGTAGCTTTCTCGCAGCGAAGCTGTTGGAATAAATGCGACTTTTTTATTTTCAATTTCTTCCTTTATCAGACTTCTTACACTTGAAAAGTGCGAACATAAAAACATTTTCATCTATATTCTCCTTTATATATAAATTCTAATTTGTTGAACTAAGCCGTGTATACCATACGTTCCAATGAAAGAACGCCCTGATATAGCGTAATTTGCTGTTTTCCTGCGTATGTGCGTACACACTCCACAGGAATTCTAAGGGCCCTGCCCCCCCTTAGCACACGGACTTTGGAACAAAGTCTAGTGTGTTACGCCTTGCCAGAGGTGTACAGGCTCCCGGTACGCACGTACGCAGCAATTGCCATCAATGCGCCATATAAGTGGCGATTAAGTTCGCATAAAGCGGCCTTGGTTCCGCAAAGCAAAAGGCAGGATACCATCACCACGATGATACCCTGCCTCTGTTCGTTCCTGTTTACCGTTCCGAGTAGTCCTTCCGCAGAATTACCGATAAACAAAAAACGTACCCGAACCCTTTCTCGTAAAGAATCGGGTTCGAGTACGAACTGAATGGTGGAGCAATAAAAAACCACCACAAAGGTGCCAGTCCCCTTTGTGGTGGTTTTGGTCGGTTAGGCGAGGAGGGTGTGGCCGTAGGTGTTGGCGTCCTTGATGGCGGCGGCGAACTTCTCCTCGGTGAAGGGCTCCGGGTTGCCCTGCTTCCACTCGTTGGTGGCGTGCGCATACTCGCACAGGGCCGGGATGTCGGCCTCGGAAAGCCCGACCTGCTCCAGCGTCACGGGCAGCCTCATCTGCTTGTTAAAGGCAGCGTAGCGCTTAAGGTTCTCGGTGTCGCCCGTGTAGGCGAACAACACGAGCACGCCCAGGCTCACGACCTCGCCGTGCAGGTAGGTGCCCTCGCGCGGAATGCTGCAGGTAGCGTTGTAGAACGCGTGCGCCACGCTCGAGTTGTAGTAGTAATCGTTCTGGTTGGTCAGGTTCGAGACATAGCCCGTGTTGACCACGATGTCGAGCGCGATCTGCTTGACGGCCTCGCTCGACAGGTTCTGGCGTACGTCCTCAAGACCTTGGACGCCGTAGGTAAACAGCGGCTCGGAGCAGGTGTGGGCGAGTGCCAGGCCAAGACCGGCGGTGTGCTCCAAATCACCGGCGCTCGTGGCGTACTCGACCTCGGGCTGCTTAGAGAGGGCATCGCCTACGCCGGCCCAGAAGTACTCTGCCGGTGCCTCGGCGATGATCTTGGGGTTGATGAAGATGTGCGCCGGTCGGTTGGGGTACGAATAGCCCTCGAGCGAGCCGTCGTCGTTGTACACGACGGCAATGGCGGTCGCAGCGGAGCAGTTGGAGCAAATCGTCGGCACCGTAAAGACGATCTTCTTGAGCTCGATGGCTGCGGTCTTCACGGTGTCGAGCGCCTTGCCGCCGCCGCATGCGATAAGCACGTCAGCTTCCTGGCAGGCAGGGGTATTCACGACCTTGGCGATATTGGCACGCGTACTGTTGGTGCCGTAGACGCGCGTCTCGAGAATTTCGACGTCGGTACCCGCCAGCGCAGCTTCGATACCGGGAAGTGCTGCGGCCAGTGCCCGCTTGCCACCGATGATCGCGACCTTCTTCGCGCCGTACTCGGCCAGCGCGCCGGGCAGCTCGTCAAAGCAATCCTCGCCAACGGTGTAGTCGCTCATTCCAATCGTGCGCATAGCAACCTTCTTTCGTTCGATAAAGTGCTTTCAGGTATTTTGCTCCAAGAGAAGGTCCACAGCCGCGAGAAATTTCGAACGTATAAAACCAGTGTTGAGGGTTTTTCGCCGGCGCGGAACGTGCTAGCATACTCCGCATAAGCGTTGATGGGGACGAGTAGTCGGCCGTCCGCATGCTACAGAGAGCGGGAAGCGCTGAGAACCCGTGCATGCGACCGATGAAAATCACCCCGGAGCTGCGGTCCCAACGGACGCGCCGCGCAGGTTCGTCTTAGTAGACATCGCCGAGATGGTCGTCGATACAGACCAGCCGAGTAACGGATGCGAGCGCGCGGCGACGCGAGCGAGGGCATCTAAGCTGGGTGGTTAAGCGAAGAGCTTTTACGGGCAGACTGCCCGTTTTGTGGCGCTTCGTCCCAGCTTGTAGGGACGGGCGCTTTTTTGGTGCCCAGAGGGCGTGCGCGCCCATGACAAGAAAGGGGTACCGTGGCAAACGAGTACAAGCAGACGATGAATCTGCCCAAAACCGGATTTCCCATGCGTGCCGGTCTTTCCAAGTCCGAGCCCAAGCGACTTAAGGACTGGCAGGACAACAAGGTCTACGAGCAAGTTCTAAAGAAGAACGCGGGTCACAAGAAGTTCGTGCTGCACGACGGCCCTCCGTACGCCAACGGCCCGATCCACATCGGCCACGCCATGAACAAGATCTCTAAGGACATGATCAACCGTTACTGGATGATGCAGGGCTGCGAAGTTCCCTATGTCCCCGGTTGGGACTGCCACGGTCAGCCGATTGAGCATAAGGTCGAGGAGAAGCTCGGCACCGAGAAGTTCAACCAGACTTCCACTGCCAAGATTCGCGAGCTGTGCAACAAGTTCGCTGTCGAGAACATCGAGCTGCAGAAGGCCGGCTTCCGTCGCCTGGGCGTGCTCGGCGATTGGGACAACCCGTATCTGACGCTCTATCACCAGCATGACGCCGCCGACATCGAGGTCTTCAAGGCCATGTTCGACAAGGGCATGATCTATCGCGGTCACAAGCCCGTCCACTGGTGCAAGCACTGCCACACCGCGCTCGCCGAGGCCGAGATTGAGTACTCCGACGAGACGAGCCCCTCCATCTTCGTGCGCTTCGAGATGACCTCCAAGCCCGCCGGTCTCGAGAACTTCGACGGCCCGGTCGACTTCATCATCTGGACGACCACGCCGTGGACCATCCCCTCCGACCAGGCAGTTTCCCTCAAGCCCGGTGCCGCCTACGTCGCCGTTGAGCACGACGGCCGCGCCGAGGTCATGCTCGAGGACCTGGCTCCCAAGTGCTGCGAGGAGTTTGGCTGGGAGTACACCCCGGTTATGGTCGACGGCAAGCCCTATGTGGTTCCCGCCGAGACCTTCCACCACATTCACTACAAGCAGCCGATCTTTGACGGTGTCGAGGGCGTGGCACTGCTGGCCGATTACGTCGGTGTCGATGACGGTACCGGTATCGTCCACAACTCGCCCGGCCACGGCGTCGACGACTACTTTGCCTGCCTCAAGGAGGGCATCACCGACATCTGCATGCCGGTCGATGACGACGGCAAGTTCTATACCGGCGAGGAGTTTGGCACCGGTGGCCCCTTCAGCGGTATGGATACCGACGAGGCCAACCCGCACATCATCGAGTTCCTGCGCGAGCGCGGCACCCTGGTCCTCGAGAAGAAGATCACGCACAGCTATCCGCACTGCTGGCGCTGCAAGCACCCGGTGCTCTTCCGTGCTACCGACCAGTGGTTTGTCTCGATGGACAAGACCGGTTTGCGCGAGCAGGCTGGCAAAGAGGTCCGCGAGAACGTCAAGTGGTATCCGGCTCACGCCGCCAACCGCATCGGCGCCATGGTCGAGCAGCGTCCCGACTGGTGCATCAGCCGTCAGCGCAACTGGGGCGTGCCCATCCCCAGCTACACTTGCGCCGACTGCGGCGAGAAGGTCATGAACGACGCCACGCTCGACGCCGTCATCAAGCTCTTCCACGAGAAGGGCTCCGACGCCTGGTTCACCGACGCTCCCGAGAGCTACCTAGGCGAGGCCTGCGTCTGCCCCAAGTGCGGCGGCCATCACCTCAAGGCCGATAAGGACATCCTCGACGTGTGGTGGGATTCTGGCGTGTCTTGGAAGGCCGTCTGTGAGTACCGTCCCGAGCTGGAGTATCCGGCGGATGTGTATCTCGAGGGCTCCGACCAGCACCGCGGTTGGTTCCAGAGCTCGCTGCTTACCTCGGTGGGTGCCAACGGTCACGCTCCGTACAAGGCAGTCGTCTCGCAGGGCTTCACGCTTGACGGCCAGGGCCGCAAGATGTCCAAGTCGCTCGGCAACGTCATCGACCCCAACAAGGTCTGCGACGAGATGGGCGCCGACATCATCCGCCTGTGGGTTGCCTCCGTCGACACCAGCTCCGACGTGTCCATCGACCACGAGATCCTTGCCCGTACGTCCGATGCCTACCGTCGTTTCCGCAACACGCTGCGCTTCCTGCTCTCCGAGCTCGAGGGCCAGTTTGAGCCCGAGACCGACGGCGTCGCCTTTGCCGACCTGCTGCCGCTCGACAAGCTCATGGTTGCCCGCCTGACCCAGGTTCAGGCCGAGGTCGACGATGCCTACGCCAGCTACGAGTTCCCGCGCGCCTACCGTGCGCTCTACGACTTCGTGGTTACCGAGCTCTCCAACGTGTACCTCGACGCCCTGAAGGACCGTCTGTACTGCGAGAAGCCCGGCTCGCTCGAGCGTCGCAGCGCCCAGACCGTGCTGGCCGAGCTCTTCTCGATGCTCATGCGCGACCTGCAGCCGATCCTGTCCTATACGGTCGACGAGGCCATGGCCTATGCGCCCGCCGGCTGCGTCGATCACCAGAAGTACGCCGCGCTGCTCGATTGGTACAAGTCGCCTATCACGGTCGACGAGGCCAATGAGTTTGAGGGCGTGCTCGAGGCTTCGCTCGAGCTCCGTAGCGCCGTGACCAAGGCCCTTGAGGATGCTCGCTCCGCCGGCACTTTCACTAAGAGCCAGCAGGTCCGCGTCAAGGCGGTCGTTCCCGCCGAGATGTACGCGCTGCTGACCGGTGACAAGGCTGTCGATCTGGCCGAGTTCTACATCGTCTCCGATGTTGAGCTGACCCAGGGCGAGGAGCTTTCCGTTGCTATCGAGGCTGCCGATGGCGAGTGCTGCGACCGTTGCTGGAACTACCGCACCACCGTCGGCGAGTACAACGGCCATGCGCATATCTGCAAGCGCTGCGCGGAGGCGCTGTAGGTTCCGCCGTTCTACCGAACGGCGGACCTGCCGACGCTGCGCGGGCCGCATTTGGACAATCTGACGTTCAATTTCAAGGGCGCGACCGAAAGGTCAGCGCCCTTTCATTAGAGGCTTTAGCCTGTGCGGGGCGCGCAGCGCGCCGCATCAGAAACCACCCGCTATGCGGGTGGGGCCAAACGGCTTTACAAAGCCGCCCCCTCGCCGGACACTTGCGATTGTTCAGGCCGCAAGGAATCCGAG
>DBGEDL010000029.1:0-4793 GCA_048375035.1 Collinsella sp. | reverse complement strand
CTCTTTTAAATTCTTTTCACCCTCAGGCGTACGCACAACGGCATGGCCCCTAATGATGTAAAATACCTCTTCATTCACTTCATGATAATGGTAGCCATAGGCGTACCTCCCCGGCTCCACTTCCACGCATGGTTCCGCTCATGCAGGGCGTTCGCCCGCACGAGATGGGTGTATCCCGTTTTCAATCCAGGGGCCACCCTGGGGGTTGCATGGCGCTCAGCGAACCTTGTTCTCACTCATATCAGATCGAGAAGATGAATCGAGATGAAGAGCTCGGCCGATTAGTACCGCTCGCCTGAGCCCCTCGCGGGGCTTGCAGCTGCGGCCTATCGAACTTGTGGTCTACAAGTGGCCTTACCGAAGAGAGAACTCATCTCGAGGCCGGCTTCCCGCTTAGATGCTTTCAGCGGTTATCCGTTCCGCACGTAGCTAGGCAGCTGTGCCGTTGGTCGACAACTGCGGCACCAGAGGTGCGTCCATCCCGGTCCTCTCGTACTAGGGACAGATCCTCTCAATTCTCTTGCGCCCACGGAGGATAGGGACCGAACTGTCTCACGACGTTCTGAACCCAGCTCGCGTACCGCTTTAAACGGCGAACAGCCGTACCCTTGGGACCTGCTACAGCCCCAGGATGCGATGAGCCGACATCGAGGTGCCAAACCTTGCCGTCGATGTGGACTCTTGGGCAAGATCAGCCTGTTATCCCCGGAGTACCTTTTATCCGTTGAGCGACGGCCATTCCACGCTGGGCCGCCGGATCACTAGAACCGACTTTCGTCTCTGCTCGACTTGTTGGTCTCGCAGTCAGGCTCGCTTGTACTCTTGTGCTCTGCGGGCGATTGCCAACCGCCCTGAGCGAACCTTCGCACGCCTCCGTTACAGTTTAGGAGGCGACCGCCCCAGTCAAACTACCCACCTGGCACGGTCCGCGCCCCCGATGAGGGCGGCGCGTTAGGCTGCCGATGCGGTGAGGGCAGTATTCCAAGGGCGCCTCCCCGGGAACTGGCGTTCCCGGTTCGCAGGCTCCTGCCTATCCTCTACGCACCGCACCAACAGCCAATGCCAAGCTGCAGTAAAGGTTCACGGGGTCTTTCCGTCCTTCCGCAGGTAATTCGCATCTTCACGAATAATACAATTTCACCGGGTCCATGGTTGAGACAGCGCCCAAGTCGTTACGCCATTCGTGCAGGTCGGAACTTACCCGACAAGGAATTTCGCTACCTTAGGACCGTTATAGTTACGGCCGCCGTTTACTGGGGCTTGGCTTCAGGGCTTCGCTTGCGCTAACTCATCCGCGTAACCTTCCAGCACCGGGCAGGCGTCAGACCCTATACGTCGCCTTGCGGCTTTGCAGAGTCCTGTGTTTTTGGTAAACAGTCGCTTGGGCCGTTTCGCTGCGACCCCCTCCCGCTCCGTCCGCGTGGGACCTCACAGGCGGGGGCACTCCTTCTCCCGAAGTTACGGAGTCAGTATGCCGAGTTCCTTAACCATGGTTCTCCCGATCGCCTTGGTATGCTCTACCCGCCTACCTGTGTCGGTTTTGGTACGGGCACCGCCTCGCTCCTTAGAGGTTTTTCTCGGAAGCATGGGCTCGCCGGCTTCACATGAAGCTTCGTCTAACGTCTCGGCCTCGCTGCAGGGCGGATTTGCCTGCCCTGCGGCCTACGCGCTTTCACGGGGACGTCCAGAACCCCGCCCGGCTACCCTTCTCCGTCACCCCGTCGTAGTAACGCTCCGCGGTGGTACAGGAATGTCCGCCTGTTGTGCATCGGCTACGCCTGTCGGCCTCGCCTTAGCTCCCGACTGACCCTGGGGGGATTAGCCTTGCCCAGGAACCCTTAGGCTTACGGCGGAGGGGTTTCTCGCCCCTCTCTCGTTACTCATGCCAGCATTCTCACTTCCATGCGGTCCACCGACGGTCGCCCGTCGGCTTCGCCCCGGCATGGAAAGCTCCCCTACCACTGATAAAACAGTCCGCTGCTTCGGTACAACGCTTAGCCCCGTGTATTGTCGGCGCATGTCCACTTGACCAGTGAGCTGTTACGCACTCTTTAAATGCATGGCTGCTTCTAAGCCAACATCCTGGTTGTCTAGGCAAACGCACATCCTTTGCCACTCAGCGTTGATTTGGGGACCTTAGCAGGCGGTCTGGGCTGTTTCCCTCTCGAACACACGGCTTAGCCCACATGTTCTGACTCCCGATCTCGGGACCGACGGCATTCGGAGTTTGGTTTCGGTTGGTAGGCGGTGAGGCCCCCGCACGGATCCAGTGCTCTACCACCGTCGGTAAGCGATCGAGGCTAGCCCTAAAGCTATTTCGGGGAGAACGAGATATCTCCGGGTTTGATTGGCCTTTCACCCCTATCCACAGGTCATCCCCTCCGTTTTCAACCGAAGTGGGTTCGGCCCTCCACAGAGTCTTACCTCTGCCTCAGCCTGCCCATGGATAGATCACCCGGCTTCGCGTCTGCGGCTGGCGACTGATCGCCATCTTAAAGGCTCGCTTTCACTGCGGCTCGGTTCACGCCTTAACCTCGCCGCCAACCGCAACTCGCTGGCTCATTCTACAAAAGGCACGCCGTCACAGCGCATGGCTGCTCCGACTGCTTGTAGGCACACGGTTTCAGGTACTGTTTCACTCCCCTCTCGGGGTGCTTTTCACCTTTCCCTCACGGTACTGGTTCGCTATCGGTCATAGGAGAGTGCTTAGCCTTGGAGGGTGGTCCCCCCAGATTCATACCGGGTTTCACGTGTCCGGCATTACTCGGGATCCCTCTCTCGGGCCCGCGGTCCTTCGGGTACGGGGCTCTCACCCTGTATCGCCCGGCTTCCCAGCCGGTTCCCCTGGACCGAGGGTTTCTGACCCGACCCCGCCGCTCCAGCGACGGGACGGAGGGTCCCACTACCCCACGTGCGGCAACGCCTGGAGGCTTACACGCGCACGGGTTTAGGCTCTTGCGCTTTCGCTCGCCGCTACTCGCGCAGTCTCGGTTGATTTCCTTTCCTCCGGGTACTTAGATGTTTCAGTTCCCCGGGTTGCCTCCTCCGAGCCTATTTGATTCAGCTCGGGGTTGCTGGGCTCGACCCCAGCAGGGTTCCCCCATTCGGAGATCCGCGGGTCGAAGGGTGCTTGCCCCTCACCGCGGCTTATCGCAGCTTGCCACGTCCTTCGTCGGCTTCCTATGCCAAGGCATCCACCGTGTGCCCTTAATATCTTCATCTAACAAATCTTGCTAGGTCTACGAGTAAAAAATCTCAATATTCCTGATATTTGGGTATCGATCATACATTCACGATCGTGATATGGATGCGAATCACTTTCTTTCCTGCAGACAAGTCATGTAAATGATGTCTGTGGTCGCTAACTCGAGAATCGAGTTAGATGGTTGTGATTCGATTTTGATTCACTAAAACGCTATGCAACTCTCAAGGTGCCCCGCAGGCGTCCGTCCGCCTGGGACGGCGGGGACCCTCGGAGCCGGGTACTGTGAGTTCTTGAACTGCAGACCGGGGCGGGATGCCCCGTAGGTTGTCTTCCAGGTCGGAGGAGCTCGGCTCGACTCCGATCGGCACTGTACGTGTCTCCCTAGAAAGGAGGTGATCCAGCCGCACCTTCCGGTACGGCTACCTTGTTACGACTTCACCCCTCTTACCCTCCACACCTTCGGCGCCTCCGCCCCTTGCGGGTTCGGCCGGCGACTTCGGGTGCAGACGACTCGAGTGGTGTGACGGGCGGTGTGTACAAGGCCCGGGAACGTATTCACCGCGGCATGCTGATCCGCGATTACTAGCAACTCCGGCTTCACGCAGGCGAATTGCAGCCTGCGATCCGAACTGGGGCCGGCTTTGAGGGATTCGCTCCGCCTCGCGGCGTCGCAGCCCGTTGTACCGGCCATTGTAGCACGTGTGCAGCCCAGGGCATAAGGGGCATGATGACTTGACGTCGTCCCCACCTTCCTCCGGCTTGACGCCGGCAGTCTCGCGCGAGTCCCCAACTCAATGCTGGCAACACGCGACAGGGGTTGCGCTCGTTGCGGGACTTAACCCAACATCTCACGACACGAGCTGACGACAGCCATGCACCACCTGCGCAGGCTCCTCTCGGCCACGGCGTTTCCGCCGCTTCACCTGCATGTCAAGCCCTGGTAAGGTTCTTCGCGTTGCTTCGAATTAAGCCACATGCTCCGCTGCTTGTGCGGGCCCCCGTCAATTCCTTTGAGTTTTAGCCTTGCGGCCGTACTCCCCAGGCGGGGCACTTAATGCGTTGGCTGCGGCACGGAGGAGATGCTCCCCCACACCTAGTGCCCATCGTTTACGGCTAGGACTACCAGGGTATCTAATCCTGTTCGCTCCCCTAGCTTTCGCGCCTCAGCGTCAGTGGCGGCCCAGAAGGCTGCCTTCGCCATCGGTGTTCTTCCCAATATCTGCGCATTTCACCGCTACACTGGGAATTCCACCTTCCTCTACCGCACTCGAGCCCGCCAGTTCGGGGTCCGGCCAGAGGTTGAGCCCCTGGATTTGAAACCCCGCTTGACGGGCCGCCTACGCGCGCTTTACGCCCAATGAATCCGGATAACGCTCGCTCCCTACGTATTACCGCGGCTGCTGGCACGTAGTTAGCCGGAGCTTCTTCTGCAGGTACCTTCACTATATTCCCTGCTGAAAGCGGTTTACAACCCGAAGGCCTTCGTCCCGCACGCGGCGTTGCTGCGTCAGGGTTTCCCCCATTGCGCAAAATTCCCCACTGCTGCCTCCCGTAGGAGTCTGGGCCGTATCTCAGTCCCAATGTGGCC